>JAUZOY010000012.1 GCA_030706235.1 Bacteroidota bacterium
CAGTATATCCGGAACATTTTCGGTATCTGCTCCTTCTTTGCAATTGCTTAGTCCTATTGGTGGAGAAAAATTGCTTGTCGGATCATCAGTAGCAATATCGTGGCTGTCTACATTAATAGACAGCATAAAAATCGAATATCAGACAAGTTCTACAGGAGAATGGAAAACAATAGTTGCTTCTACACCGGCCAATAAATGCAGTTTTATATGGAAGGTAGCCAAGGAAAATAATTCGAATGATTGCAAAATTAAAATATCTGATATAAATCATTCTGAAATTTATTCAATTAGTCAGGTGTCGTTTGAAATAAATAATGCATATATTAAGATTATCAAACCAGATGGCGGTGAATTTCTCGTTAGAAAATATCAGACTTATATCAGCTGGATAAGTCAGGATGTATCTTCAGTTAAAATTGAATATCAGTTAGAACCTGGAGATAATAGCTGGGTAACAATAATTGGTAATGTGCCTTCAACAGCAAATTCAGGAAAATATTTATGGACAGTACCCGATGTAGTTTCAAATAGATGCAGGGTTAAAATCAGTGATATTAATTCTACTGCTTTTGCAGTTAGTGATAGTGCATTTACAATAGGTAGTACAGGTATCAATGAAATTTTGACAGATGATACTTATTATAAAATTTTTCCAATACCTGCAACTAATAATATTCAAATTGAGTATTATTCAAAAGACAGAAAGCAAGTTGTTTTAGAATTATTAGATTATACAGGAAGGAATTTATATAAACAGAATATCATTCTAGAAAGGAATGCTATAAATTCTATTGATGTTAAAGATATTTCTAATGGAATATACTTTTTAAGGATCGATGATGAAAAAGACGTTCATACAAAAAAGATAATAATAAGCAGATAATAAGACTATATTAATGAAAAACCTGATTACATATATATTAGTATTGTGGGCTTTATTTGCAGGGTTATTACATGCCCAGACATTATTCAATAATGGTGCGAAGTTATATATAAGTAATGGCGCAAATATTTATATTTCCGGAAATTATAAAGATACTACAAATATTAACCAGGGAGTCATTAAACTTCATGGTACTATGTGGGTAAAGAAAGACTGGATAAACTATTCTGATAGTGGGGTATTTATTGCCGATACTTCAGGAATTATAAAAAATAGAAATCAATTTGGACAAGTTATATTGGATAATAATAAAATTTCCCAATCAATATATGGTGCAAATCCGACATATTTCGAAAATCTGAAACTATCAGGATCAGATAAAACTCTGTATGTTACAAATTGTAAACTCAGAGGAGTATTGACATTAAATTCAGTTCTTGATTTAAATAAAAACAGATTTATAATTGACAATTCTTCCCCTTCTGCTATAAATTATAAAAGCGGATATATTATAAGTGAGACTACTCCTTCGGAAGGATTGGGTGAAATAAAATGGAATATAGGAGATAGTCTTGGCAGCTATATAATACCATTTGGGTCAGGCAATGGTGGTGATGATCTTAATCTTACTTTAAAAACCAAAACAAATGGTTCTTCTGATGGTTCGGTTACTTTTGCAACTTATCCTACAGATTATTTAAAATTACCCTATCCTTCCATTGTAACAAATTTAACTGGTTTAAATGCTCAAAACATTGTTGACAGATTCTGGATAATACGTCCTGAATATAATTTTAAACCCGGTATAAATCTGATATTTTCGTATCTTGAAAAAGATCTGGATGAAACTTTTAATGTTAACATTAAGGAAAGTTCATTAACAGCAAGAAGATACAATACGATACAAAATGATTGGAGGGATATCGCTCCGGAATGTACTGTAGATACAAAATATAAAAAATTGTATGTTAATAATTTACTATCAAAGGATTTCTATGAACCATGGATACTCCTCACAGATGAGAAATTAGCTACTATGTATATCCCCAAAGCATTCACTCCAAACGGAGACGGGAAAAACGAAACTTTTATGCCGGTAAGTGTTTCTATAGACCCTACTTATTATAACATGTATATTTATGATCGTTGGGGCAAATTAATATATAATACTACAGACATAAATAAACCATGGGATGGAAAAGTAAAAGGTAGTTCTCAGATATGCCCTGAAGGTGTATATGTATATTATATTCTTTACAGAGATTTAGTTTCCCGTGTTATTAATGAATATTATGGTAGTGTGACTATAGTAAGATAATCAGGTTTTAATAATTGCCAAAAATATCTTATTTTTGCAACTTGATTGATAATTTCATTTATGTCCCTGTTTAAAAGAATTTTCATTTTAATATTTTTATTTTTTGTTTTCCAGGAATCTTATTCGCAGGATATTAAAACGACAGGGAACAGTAGTACAACAAAATATTTTTATGAAAATTCTCTAAGATATTCTGATAGAAAAGGGTATTATTCTATTGATACAACCCTTATTAATTTTGAAAAATACAATCCTGCAGAAATATATTATAATTATTTTACAAATCTTGGGAACATCGGCACTGCCTCTAAAAGCATTCTTTTTGAAGGATTAAAGTCAAATGGGTTTGATTTTGGCATTCATACTTATGATTGCTATTCTGATAATGAAAAAGAAATAAAATATTATATTACCAAGACGCCATATACACAGATTATATATATTAATGGGCAAAAGAATGAAAATTATTTCAATCTTATCTATTCTCAAAATATCAGAAAAGGATGGAATGCCGGTATAAAATATAATGTTATTAATTCGAATGGTTTTTATAAAAGACAGATTTCGGACAATATTGATTTTTGTGCATTTACAAGCTATGCTTCTAAAAATAAACGATACAACTTATATGCGAATTATATTTCAAATACGTTCATGATAGATGAAAACGGTGGTATTGTTAATGACGCTGACTTTGAACATAATGCTCAGAAAAATAAAGCATTATATGATGTGAATCTTACAACATCCCAGAATAAAATAAACAGAAAAAATTTTTATATAAGTCAATACTATGATTTAGGGAAAAAAATTACTGAAGGAGATGATACTATTGAAAAATTTTCACCATCTTACAGAATATCTAATACATTCAACTATGAACGTAAATGTTTTATATACTTAGAACAGATTCCGAATCAGAATTTTTATCATGATTTTTATTTTAATAGTCAAAAAACATATGATTCAACGTATTTTCAAAAATTTGAGGATCAATTAAGTTTTTTTAATACAGATCATTATAAAAGTGTAACAAAATTAAAATATATATTGAGTGCGAAGTATCAGCATGTCAGAATATACCAGAACTATAAAGATACTTTGTTTAATAATTTGACTTATTCAGCAGAATTATTTAATTCTATCAGGAAAGGATTCAACTACTATTTTTCGGCGATTTATACATCATCAGGGTACAATAAAAATGATGCAAGTATCAGTTCTGTATTTTCATTTTATCCGAATGATTCAGTTTTTATTAAATCAAAATTCAGAGCAGAAATTTCATATAAAATGATTCAACCGTCATATTATGAAAATATTTATAATTCAAATAATTTCTGTTGGAAAAATAACTTTGACAAAATAAAACAATTTGCTTTTGATATTTCATATGACAATAAAATATTTGATATAAAATTAAGATTTTTCAATCTGACGAATTATGTTTATTTTGATGATAGTATTTTACTTAAACAGACTAATAAACAACAAAATATTGCTTGTCTTATACTTAATAAAAATTTTAAATTTGGTAACTGGTATTTGAACAATAGCTTTGTTTATCAAAATCCTATTAGCTCATCTGTAATTAGATTACCACAATTTATCAGCAAACAATCTTTGTTTTATAAATCAAGCTTTTTTAAACATAAACTCAATTATATTATTGGAACGGATGTAAATTATTATACTTCCTATAAAGCGGATTCTTATATGCCAGCATTAAGCAGTTTTTATCTTCAGAATGATAAATCGATTGGAAATTATGCTTTTATTGACCTGTTCTTTAATGTAAAAATTAAAAGGATGCTGGCTTTTATTAAATTTGAACATATAAATTCAGGGATGTTTGGATATACATATTATCTTGTTCCTTATTATCCTGCTGCAGATCGTTCGTTCAAATTTGGTTTGCAATGGAGCTTTTATGATTAATACAATATTTACATTAAATATTAAATTAAAGATCATTGTAAATTAATTTATATGTATATTTGGAACAATTTTTGATAATAAAATACTTTTGCTTAATATAATAAATATTAACTTGTTCAGTTACGTATTTAATTTAATACCGGATTATTAATTTTTATATATAAAATTATGAAGAGAAATTTTGCGATTTTATCGATATTGTTTTTTGCAATTACAACTTGTGCATTTGCAGGTAAAGATGCTTACAATATAAAATTAAAGATAAAGGGTTCTAAGGATAGTGTACTTTATCTGGGAACGTATTTTATGGGTAAACAATATATAAAGGATACCGCAAGAATTGATCAGGCCGGATATTATACATTCAAAGGGAAAGAAAAATTAGATTATGGGTTGTATCTTGTAGCAAGTCAGAAAAAAGTAATTCTTTTTGATATAATACTCACTGAAGATTTTTTTTCACTTGAGACAGACACTACTGATTATATAAAAAATATGGTAGTTAAAGGATCAGCAGAAAATACGCTTTTCTTTAATTTTCTGAATTATATTGGTAAAAAACAATCTGAAATAGGTCCATTAAGTAAAGAATTAAAATCAGCAAAAGATAAAAAAGATTCAGTAAAAGTTAAAGAGATCGAAAAGAAACTTAATGCAGTAGATAAAGAAGTAAAGGATTACAAACTGAAATTTATGAAAGATAATCCAAAATCTTTTGTTTCAAAGATATTTAACACTTCCAGAGAACCGGAAATACCTGATTATTCAGATAAACCCAAGAAGGAACAGGATTCTTTGAAATTTGTTTATTATAAAACACATTTTTTCGATTATGTTGATTTTTCTGATGAAAGGTTATTGCGTACACCAGTATTTCATAGTAAGATAACACAATATCTTGATCAACTTACTATTCAATCACCTGATTCAATAAATGCGGCAGCAGATTATTTAATAAATAAATGCAGAGCAAATAAGGAAGTATTTAAATATTGTGTGCAATACATTACTAATAATTATGAATCATCAAATGTAATGGGTTATGATGCTATAGCTGTGCATATGTATAGAAAATATTATACAACCAAACAGGCATTTTGGGCTGATTCAGTTATGCTTTATAAGATAACCGACAGAGCAAATATTATGGAACCATTACTTATCGGAAAACAATGTCCTACACTTGTAGTGATGGACACCCTTGCTGAAGTAGATATTGATAAAAGAGTACTGACAAAACCAGGTAATTATCATTCATTATATGATTTTAAAGCTAAGTATACAGTTTTAGTTTTCTGGGATCCGGATTGCGGTCATTGCAAAACAGCAATACCTAAATTAAGAGATGAATATAAGAAAATCAAAGCTCTTGGAGGTGATGTCTTTGCCGTAACAACAGAAAGCGATACAAAAAAATGGAAAAAATTTATAATTGAAAATAAATTACCATGGTTTAATGGCTTTGATCCGGGAAATGAAAATAAAATTCATACAAGATTTGATATATACAGTACTCCTGTTATTTATATACTGGATGAAAAAAAAGTGATAGTTGCTAAACGGGTTGGTGTTGAACAAGTTGTAGATGTAATTGATAAAATTGATAAATTTAAAAAATAGTTATAAATATTAAGTTGAAACTTTTTAAAGTTTGGCACGCTATTTGATATTTTAGGAAATATAAAATTAAATTAATAATTAACACATAAAAACATTTAAAATGAAAAAATTAGTTGTATTAGCAGTAGCATTAGCAGCATCTTTCACATTATCTACATTTGCACAGAAACCAGCTGGAGAAAAAAAAGAAGCTAAAGGTGAAAAGAAAGAAATGAAAGGCGAAAAGAAAGAAGCTAAAAAAGAAGTTAAAAAAATAGAAAAGAAAGACGTTAAAAAAGCTGAAAAAAAAGAAGTTAAAAAAGAAGCAGCAAAATAATTAGTAAAAGAATTAAATAAAAAAGGGACTTACTTTTAAGTCCCTTTTTTTTTGTGCTGAATTAATATAAAATATTTTTATAGTTCTTCCTTTTGTGAACTTTTTCAAATAATTATATTTTGGAGTTTTTGTGAGTTTATTAAATTTTGAAATAAATTTACTTCTAATTCATGAAATACTTGTAAATTTACCGATTCAAATATCATAGAAATGGAAACAAATAAGGAAAATTATTATTCATTCTCTGAAGCAACTAAAATTCTTACGCAGGAAGAAAGGCTGGAAACTGGCAAACAAAAAAAACAATTAACGATTGGAATACCACGTGAGATATCATATCAGGAAAACAGAGTATCGCTTGTTCCTGATGGGGTAGGACTTCTGGTTAATAATGGCCATAAAGTGCTAATTGAAACAAATGCAGGTAAAGCATCCAATTTCTTGGATAATGAATATAATGAATGCGGAGGAAATATTGTTTACAATAAAGAAGAAGTTTTCCAATCAGATATAATATTAAAAGTTTCACCTCCCTCAGATGAAGAAATTGATATGTTAAAATATAAACAAAGTCTAATTTCTACACTTCATCTGGGAATAGGGAATGTGAATTATCTAAAAAAATTAATGTCGAAAAAAATAACTGCAATTGCATTTGAATATATAAAAGATAAAACAAACACTAATTCTGTTGTACGTTCGATGAGTGAAATTGCAGGAAATACATCTATATTAATTGCCGCAGAATATCTAAGTAATATTAATAAGGGTAAGGGACTTATGCTGGGAGGCTTTTCGGGTATTACACCCACTGAAGTTGTTATACTTGGAGCAGGAACAGTGGGCGAATTTGCTGCAAGGGCCGCGATGGGATTAGGTGCAACGGTGAAAGTATTTGATAATTCTATATATAAATTGCGAAGGTTACAGAATTCGCTGGGAACAAGAATAATTACGTCGGTAATTCAACCACGAGTTTTATTAAAATCACTTAAAACTGCTGATGTAGTTATCGGAGCTATGCATGCAAGTCAGGGAAGAACTCCATGTATTGTAACTGAAGAAATGGTAAGTCAGATGAAGAAAGGATCTGTTATTATAGATGTGAGTATAGATCAGGGCGGTTGTATAGAAACATCACATGTTACAAATCATACAGAACCTGTATATGTTAAATATGGTGTTATTCACTATTGTGTTCCAAATATTACATCAAGAGTTTCCAGAACAGCTTCTTATGCATTAAATAATTTCTTTGCTCCTATCTTAATAAATATAGGTGACGAAGGAGGAATAGAAAATTTTATAAAAAATGATCCCGGTTTCAGACAAGGGGCTTACTTATTCACGGGTATTCTGACAAATAAATATATAGCTGAAAATTATCAACTTCCATTTCAGGATATAGATTTATTGTTGGCTGCATTTCATTAATAAGAATAATAATTCTATTGTAAATTATATAAATGAAAAAAAAGTATTTTATTGATTTTTTATTAATATTCTTTTTAGTGTATTTATCAGTATCCTGCAATACATTAAAAAGTCATAAGTGTAATGATTGTCCCACTTTTAACAGGAGACATCATTAATATTAAACAACTAAACTATTAAATAGCAGGAATATGATTACAGAAAAGGATAATATACAAATTGCAAATAAAAATATAGATAAAGAAAAAGTTCTTAAGCAAATAGAACAATTTAAAAATGGGTTTCCATTTGTTGAATTATATGCGCCGGCGACAACAAAAAATGGAATACTATCAATAGGAAAATCCAGAATAGATATACTTGCAGAAGAATATCAGAAGCAAATATATAATAAGAAAGTAATGAAATTTGTTCCTGCCTCAGGAGCAGCTTCAAGGATGTTTAAAGATTTATATTCATTTTTAGAAGAATGTAAAAAAACAGAAAATATTGAAGAGATTTTTAATAATGGCAAAAATGATTCAGTAAAAAGACTGATAACGAATTTAAAATATTTTGCATTTTATGAAGATCTTAAATTCATTCTTAAAATGAATAATGTTGAAATTGATAATCCTGAAAATATTAATGATTTTGTAAAAATCATAAGTGCAATTTTGCAACCAGATGGATTGTGTTATTCGCAGTTACCAAAGGGACTTATAAAGTTTCATAAATATACCAGTCATTCAAGAACAGCATTTGAAGAGCAACTTGTTGAAGGTGCTTTTTACTCAAAAAATTCAGATAATACTGTCAATATCCATTTTACAATTTCTCCTGATCATAAGGAACTTATTTGCAAACACATTGATTTTGTTAAGGCAAATTATGAAAAGGAATTTAATGTAATTTATAATATTTCTTATTCGATACAAAAGTCATCTACAGATACAATAGCCGTTGATATTAATAACGAGCCTTTTAGAGATATTGACGGATCATTAATTTTTCGTCCTGGAGGGCATGGAGCACTTATTGAAAACCTAAATGAAATTAAAAGCGATATTATTTTTATTAAGAATATCGATAATGTTGTTCCTGATAATTTAAAGCAAAAGACTTATTTATTTAAAAAAGCCTTGGGTGGATTATTAATAGAAATACAGAATAAAACATTCGGTTATCTTAATCAATTATCAGAGAAAACTAATGTTAATAAAATTATTATTAAGGAAATAATATCATTTGCAAAAAATGAATTACTTTTAAATATTCCATCAGAAATTAACAAACTTTCAATTGAAGAACAAAGTAAAATTCTCTTAGATAAGCTAAATCGTCCGTTAAGGATATGTGGGATGGTAAAAAATCAGGGAGAACCCGGTGGTGGACCATTTTGGGTCAAAGGAGAAAACGGGAATATTACTCTTCAGATAATAGAATCATCGCAAATAGATCTGAACAATCCAAAACAAAAGGAGATATTTAATAAATCAACCCATTTCAATCCTGTAGACATAGTTTGTGGTGTAAGAAATTTTAAAGGGGATTATTTTAATCTTCTTGATTTTGTTGATGAATCTACCGGGTTTATTTCTATAAAATCTAAGAATGGCAGAGACTTAAAAGCTATGGAATTGCCGGGATTATGGAATGGTGCAATGGCAGGATGGAATACTATTTTTGTGGAGGTGCCGTTAATAACATTTAATCCGGTTAAGACAATCAATGATTTATTAAGAGAAGAACATCAATCTTAATATATGAAACCTGGCAAATATTTGATTATATTAGTAGCATTCCTGATTATTATCTTTGTTGTCTCATGTAAAAAAGATACCGGTACAACAGATGATAGTAATTCTTTTAATTATAAATCACTTAAAGGCACGTGGAAGTGTGCTGAAACTAGTTTACTTCTTGGTAAATCAACTTATACCGTTACCATTACTGTTAATGATTCAACAAAGAATCCACCGGAGTTATATTTAAAAAACGTATATCAACTGGGTTCTAATTATGTTGCGATTTTAAAAATCTTAAATAGTACAATAAATATCCCTTATCAGATAATTAATAATAGTAATGCAACAATCCAGGGTTCAGGATTACTTATACCTGATTTACCTCAGTTAAAATTAACATATATATATACTGACAGATCGGATAGAGACTCTGTTAATGCAATACTTACAAAAATGTAATATTTTTATATCACTGCTAATCGAAATTATATTAAAAACACCCATCTCAAAATTTTAACGTTTATATAATATATTTTTATTTACTTTGCAGAAGTAATAACAAATGTAAAAAAATTAAAATAATATTGTATGAACAAAATAATCAAATTTGGATTAATTTTATCTGTAGTACTTTTTTCAGGAAGTTTGTTTTCACAAACAAAAGTTAAATTAGGTCATATCGACTCAAATGTTCTACTTCAATCTATGCCAGGAAGAGATTCTGTTAAATCAAAATTGGAAAAACATGCAAAATCGCTTGAAAGTCAACTTAAGACTATGTCTTCTGAATTTGAATCAAAATATCAGGATTTTCAGTCTAATCAATCTACAATGACTGATTTAATAAAACAAACAAAACAGAAAGAACTGGAAGAACTTCAGCAAAGAATCCAAAGCTTTCAACAACAAGCAGAAGATGATCTTAAGAAAAATGAATCTAAATTGTTAACCCCAATCATTAATAAAGCTAAAAAAGCAATTGAAGAAGTAGGGAAAGAAAATGGATATACATATATTTTTGATTCAAGTGTAGGCGTATTATTATATTTCGATCAGGGAGATGATGTAATGCCATTGGTAAAAAAGAAATTAGGAATTAAATAAATTCTAAAAAGTTTAATTAATTTTTTCTGAAGCATTTTTTTTCTGAAGCAGTCTTTTTAATAAAGGCTGCTTTTGTTTTTTTTCAGATTCATCTTCATAATATCCGTATCCATATCCGTATCCGTATCCGTATCCATAACCATATCCGTATCCGGAACCATATCCATATCCGGAACCATAACCATATTTTGAACCATAACCATAATTATAACCATAACCATATCTTGACCTTGGAAGTTCAATACTATTAAGAACAATTCCAAGATTTTTAATATTATTTTCTTTGACTAATTTGTCGACATTTGGTATAAATGGTTTTATTGAATAATTAGCTTTAAAAACATATATAGGATAATCAGCTTTTTGTATGCTCTTTATACCATCAGTAACAATACCAACAGGAGGATTGTCAATTACAATTATATCATAATTAGTTTTAAGATAATCCAATAATTCATCCATTTTTTTACTGATAATAAGTTCAGAAGGATTTGGTGGTATAGGTCCGGCTGTAATAATATCAAGATTATTAATTTCACTCTTTTTTATACAGTCAACAGGTTTGTCTTTCCCAATAAGGATTGTGCTCATCCCATTTATGTTATCAATTCCAAAACCTAAATGGATTTTAGGTTTACGCATATCCAAATCCAAAACAATTACTTTTTTATCAGAAAATGCCATGATTCCGGCTAAATTGATGGCTATAAAAGTTTTACCTTCACCTGATATAGTTGATGTAATTGCAATAACCTTTGAACCTTCTTCATTAGATATGAATTGTAAATTTGTTCTGATTGTTCTTAATGATTCGGCTATTAATGATTTGGGCTTTTTGTCTACAATTAACTGAGAAACAGGAATTTCTTTTCTATACCTTGGAACAACACCTAAAATAGGAACCACTGTATTTTTTTCTATGTCATTTACAGATATTATTGTATTGTGTAAAAGATATCTGATGATGATAAATATTAAACTAATTATAAAAGCTCCTGTAAAACATATAATCAGTACCTGTTGTTTGTTTGGTGCAATAGGATTAAGAGATGGTGTGGCATTTTCGAGTATAGTATTCTGAGAAACATAACCTGCTTTTGAAATAGAATATTCAGCTTTTTTCTGTATTAACTGGTTGTAAAAGTTTTCGTTTATAGCATAAATCCTTTGTAGTTTAGAATATTCTATAGCATCATATTTCGACATACTCTTATTTAATGCTGTATCTATGACATTTTGATAATTCTTTATTTTCTGATTAAACTTATGTTTTCTTAACTGAAGATTGTTTTTTAAAGAATTAATAATTTCAAGAAGAATCTTTTTCTGAATATCAATCTGATAATTTATCTGATTTATCTGGCCGCTATTTTTGGTAACTTCATATAATAATTGCTCTTTACTTAGTAAAAGATTCTGGAGAGTATTCAGTATATTTGAAAGAGCACCACTGAATTCAGAACCGGAAACCATAGCTACTAATTTATAAACATCTATATCTTTATTTTTTACAATTGTTTTTTCAATATCATTGAGAATGTTTTCCTGAATTTCAACACTAAGAACTTGATTTTCATAGTCAGATATTCTGGAGTAGAATGTTGGAGGCGGTTTAATAGAACTTGTTGATGCATTTTGAGCAGATGATAAATTATTTGTTGAATTACTATTGCTACTGATGTTATTGATAGTAATATTATCATTTATATTATTTTTCTTCTTATAACTGTCAAGATCTGTTTCAGCTTCATATAATTTATCATAAACTATACTAAGTTGTTCATCAACAAATGATAATATTTTATTAGCACTCTCAGCCTTTTTCTCAATATCATAAGTCAAAAATTCCTGAGTTATTGAATTCACAATATCAGCAGCTTTAATAGGATTTCTGTCAGTAATATTTACAAGTATGGTTTTTGCATAATCATTTAATACAGAAATATTAAGATTACTTATATAATTCTGAACAATATTTTCAGGGTTATTTATAATGAAAAAATAGTCTTTTTCTAATAAATCTTCCTGGAATTCAGGATTAATTTTAATGCTTAAATTAAATTCCGGCAGGACAACCTGGTGACTGATATTATATTGTTTAGTAAAATATTTTTTATTAAAATGATAGGAAAGCTCATAGGTGCTTTTATTAAGAAATTTTATATCTATAGGATTACCATAAATATATGGATCTTTAATATGAACGATTACTTCGTAAGGAGAAGTTTTATATCTTTCAAAATTTAATACAGTTCCTTTAATATAATAACTTACTTCCAAAGGCAATTTCATCAAAGCTCTTTTAATAAATACAGGTGATTTGAGCAATTCGATACTTCTGGGGAGATCACTTTCATACATAGTTGAGTTTGGTAGGATTTTTTGAGCTTCGTTCGAAGTAGTTAACTGTAAAACTGAATTAGCTTGATAAGTGGGGTAAGTATATCTTAGATATATAAAAGCAACAATGAATGCAATACAAAAGAAAATGATAATTGGGATAAAACTTTTTCTTGTTATATTGAGTAAGAGTTTTAAATCAAAATCATCATTAATATTCAGATTTTTTTTAGATTGAGCCATCCTTTAAAATTATTTTTTTAATAAGGTATAAATGAGAAGAAATGTTGTAAGTAATGTTAAATAAGGTGTAATTATTCCTATTATTTGTGTAGGAACTTTATTAGTCGGTTCTATATAAATAATGTCATTGGCCTGTAAAAACAAATCAGCTTTTTTCATGCCATCTATTGTAGACAGGTCTATTAAATAAATTTCGGGGTTTTTTAAATCTCCTCTTATTAACTTAATTCTGTTTGCTCTGCCTTCGGCGATACCTCCAACCATAGCTATTGCTTCAAATAAAGTAGTATTTGGATGAGTAAGATTTAGGACACGTGCAGTTCCACCAGTACCACCCGGAAAAATATATACTCTCATATTTGTTACTTTCAGTTGTACATATGGTTTATTAAAAAATAGAGAGTATTTATCTTCGAGAAATTTTTCAGCTTCACGTAATGTCATCCCACTAATCATTACCCTTCCAAACATAGGTAGTTTAATATAACCATCAAATTCTATTATATATGCTCCACCTGACCCGATTGTCCCAACACCTGTACTACTTGCATTATTTTGTGTCATTCCGCTTACCCCACTAACTCCGCCCATTCCGTTACTTACATTACCCATACTTCCTGAACTTATTAGTCTCTCTCCATTATTAGCGTAAACAGAAAATGATAACTCATCAAAGGGTGCTAATTTATATTCTAAATTATGTACTGAAGGAAATTCAGAAAATTTATGATTTTTCCCTGTCCTTAACATTTTTTCAGGATTCAAAATAGTGCATGAAGTAAGAAAAGATAAAATTAATATTATTAAACAAGGTTTTAATATATGCTTCATCAATAGGTTATAATCAGTTCAAATAATTTTTTAATATAAATTGACAATTGTATTTATTCTGCAAAATTATAATTTTTTTTATCATTTAATTGAAGAGTTTAATTATTTATTGTCTTTAAAATCTTTTCTTTAAGTTTAACGGCTTCCATATCTTTGGGGTTTAAAGAAATTACTTTTTCAAAATCTTTAAGAGCCCCTCTAAAATCATTTGATATTAATTTTGCATAACCTCTGTTAAAATATGCATCCTTATATGATGGGGAAATTTTGATAGCATAATCAAAATCTTTAATTGCATTGCTAAAGTCATTGATCAGTAGTTCTGTTGTTCCTCTGTCATTGTATGCATATGCATCATTCGGATCATAGAGGATTGCATTATCGTAATCATTTATTGCCCCTTGATAATCATTTAGCATCCTTTTAATGTTTCCTCTGTTAAGATATGCAATGGAATTTGATATATCAATTGACAAACATTTATTATAATCGTCCATTGCCTTTTGGTTTTGGCCGGTTTTACTATAAAGCAAACCTCTGTTTATATATGCATTTGCTTCATCAGGTTTATATTTTATTGCTAAATTGAAATAAACCAATGCATCTCTGAAATTATTTTTATCAATATTTATTTTACCTATACTAAGATACGCTTCTGTATTATGTGGATTACATTCAACAGCTCTATAATAATCTTTCAAAGCTCCTATTGTATCTTTAAGTTGTAACAATGCATTCCCTCTGTTGTAAAAGGCTTCATCATAACAAGATCTTATTTCTAATGCACGATTAAAGTCTACTATTGCACCCTGATAATCTGCACTATCAGATTTTGCCATTCCCCGTGCATTATATCCCAGCCCCATCTGAGGGTATTTATGCAAAGCATCTGTCCATAGTTCTATGCTATTTACCCATACCTTATTCCGATTATATGTCATAAAGCATAAAACCAATACATAAGCAGATATAAAAACGTAAACAGGCTTCTTATATTTTTCAGACAATTTTTCAGTATAATACCCTGAAATAAAATAAAAACCAAGAAATGGAAGGTATGCATATCTTCCCGCAACTATTTCATTCCCATATGGCGGACGTACTATCATTAATAATATCTGTATAAAAAATAATGCAAATCCAAATAATATGACTCTATTGTGTCTGTTAAGATATAGTAAAACTATGATTACAATCAACACAAATATTGATATATAATAAATTAAAGGGAGCTTGAAATCATCAGGTAAAAGATGTAATACACTTAATTTAAATGGAATTAAAAAATTCAGAGGATAAAATACAAGTGAATATATTCGTATTAATACACGATCAATAAATGAAAACATAAGGATATTACTTTCGTGACCGGCTTCCTGCCTGAAAACTATTGTTAAAAATCCAAATATTAAAGCGAAAATTAAATATTGAATCTTCTCAATAAGTACACCCGGATCCATCTTTCTCTGCATATACCAATCAATTAACAATAATACAAAAGGTAATGTAATTGCTGTAGATTTGGACAATCCTGATAATACAAATAAGAAAATTGATATAAATAAATATTTGGGTTTATTTCCTTTTGAAGTATAACAGACATACATGATCAAAGAGAGAAGGTAGAAAAAAGAATACAATAATGAACCTCTGACTGATATTGACGAAACTCCATCAACATTTAGCGGATGAATTCCAAATAACAAAGCAACAAAACCCGATATAAACAAATTCCCGGTGATAACTCTGAACAACAAAAATACAAGCATACAATTAAATAAATGCAGTATCAGATTTGTCAGATGAAACATATGGGGATTCAAACCTTTAATTGAATAATCTATTGCATACGAGACCATTGTCAATGGGCTATACATCCCAAGATAAGAAGAAGTGAAGATGTTTTTCAAATTAGTCAATGATAATGCTTTAATATCATTATTCTTCAATACATTTTCTTTATCATCTCTGTTAGTAAAACTATTATTTATTGAATTTGAATATACTAAAAATACAAGTAACAGTATTCCAATCAGTACAATTAACCATCTATTACATAAAATAGTATTATTTATTCCTCCCTTCATTTTAAATTAATTTAAAAATATTCCCTAATTTTACCCCCATTCTTATACAAAGAATTTTGTAAAAATACATTTTATTATGAAACCTTCATGCATATAAATTTAACTATATGAATCCTAAAACCATAAAATTAATTGATTATTGGTTAGGTATTCCATTAACATGGTTATTAACTGTATTTAGTATTAGGAAATTTACATTAAATAAACCATCGAAAATTTTGTTTATAAAACTTATTGAACAAGGTGCTACTATTCTTGCGATACCGGGACTTCAACGTGCAATTCAGTTAGTCGGAAGAGAGAATGTTTATTTTCTTGTCTTTCCCGAAAATCGACCTGTTCTTGATGTGTTAAATATTATTCCATCCGAAAATATTTTAGAGATTTCCGGAAGTTCTTTTTTCAAATTTATTAAAGATACATTTAAGGCACTTTCTTTTATCCGTAAAACAAAGATTGACACAACAATAGATATGGAGTTTTTTTCACGTTTTACGGCTGTTTTTGCTTTTTTTTGCGGTGCACAGAACAGGGTAGGGTATCATCGCTACACAAGCGAACTGCCTATGCGTGGAAATCTTATGACACATAAAGTACAGTATAATCCATACATTCATGTTTCAGTTGCGTATTATCTGCTTGTTGAAAGTACAATTCTTAATCCCGGAATAATTCCTTTCCCTAAAGTTGATGTCGGGCAAATAAAATTAAGTTTACCTGAAATCAAACCTCAACCTGAAGATATTGAAAATATTCGTAATATGATTCAATTACATGGCGTGAATCCTGATAATTATAAAATTATTATTCTCAATCCCAATGCCGGAGATATGCTTCCACTACGTAAATGGAATAATGCAAATTATTTAAAACTTGCTGAGAAGCTGCTAATACAATATCAGGATATATTGATAATTTTTACCGGTAATGATTCTGAAAAAGATATTGTTCATGATTTATGCTGTTCTCTTTTCTCTGACAGAGCAATTTCTTTGGCAGGTGAAACATCTTTAAAAGAATTGTTTGCACTTTATTATATTTCAGAACTTCTTGTTACAAACGACAGTGGGCCGGCTCATTTTGCTTCAACCACAAATATTAATATTTTAACATTGTTTGGACCTGAAACTCCTACCTTATTCTCTCCGCTAAGTAATAAAGCACATAATATTCGGAAAAATCTATCGTGCAGTCCCTGTGTAAGTGTTCTGAACCAACGTTTCTCTCCATGCAACGACAATGTTTGCATGAAACAAATAACCGTAGACGAAGTATTTGAAAAAATACTCGAAATCATTAACCATTAATTACTAAAGTTTCAGGATGTCAACATCAAATTGTTGACTTTAAAAACACCTATACACAATTCATAATTCAAACATACACTTCCAATACCTTCGAAGCAACAACAGGAATAAATGCAATCTTTTTTAAGGCAGCCGGAAGCAAAACAACCTCCCCAGCTTCAACCTGAATAGTAGAATCACTATACTTCATCTCAAATCTCCCTTCCACACAAACATAGATCACAAACGAATCTATCTGACTATAGTCTTTGATGATTTGCTTATCAAATTCCAGAAAGTTTGTTGTGAAAAACTTCTCTGATACAATCCCGACAGTTTCATTCTTCTCATATTTATAATCGGTTTTATAACTATCATAATGAGTAAAATCTATTGCTTCAAGCGCCTGCTCTGTATGTAGTTCCCTTTCTCTGCCTTCAGCATCAAGCCTGTCCCAGTCATATATCCTGTATGTTATGTCCGACGACTGCTGGATTTCTGCAAGGAATATTCCCTTGCCAATTGCATGAACCCTGCCTGCAGGAATATAAAATACATCTCCGCTTTTAACCTCTTCAAAATTGAGTATCTCTTTAAGAGTTTTATCACTTAATTTTTTCCGGTATATATCCTTGTCCATCTCACTCCTGAATCCTGATATTAACTTTGCTCCCTCATCTGCCTGAATTATATACCACATCTCAGTTTTACCCGTGCACGAATGTCTTTTCATCGCAAGTTCATCATCAGGATGAACCTGGATTGAAAGATCATCATTGGCATCAATAAACTTAATCAACAGTGGAAATTTATCCCCGAATTGTTCATATACCTTTCCCCCAACCAGTTCCGATTTATAAAGTGATATAAGTTCGTTTATCGTCTTTCCCTCCAGCTCTCCATTAATAATCACAGATTCCTTCCCCCTTACTCCCGACAATTCCCACGTCTCCCCACAATTTTTCAGAGGTGAATAGTCCTTATGAAAAATGGAGCGGATCTTATTCCCGCCCCATATTTTTTCATAAAACTGCGTCTTAAACTTTAATGGATACAATTCCAAATCTCAAAATTAATTCTATAATTAACAATTATCTCAACACCTTAACGAGAAACATTTTTAATTTTTAATTTCTCTTTGCGTTTCTCTGCGTAAAACTTTGCGTAGCTTAGCGGTTAAATAAACAGTGACTTAACCGCAAAGTAACGCAGAGTATTACTCAAAGTATCGCAAAGTTTTTATAACTAAAAACTCAAATCTAAAATTAGTATCTGTAGTGATCAGCTTTATATGGACCATTTACCGGAACTCCGATATAATCAGCCTGTTCCTGAGTAAGTTTGGTTAATTTAACTCCAATTTTTTCAAGATGAAGTCTTGCAACTTCTTCATCAAGATGTTTAGGAAGACGATATACACCTACTTCATATTCTTTTGTCCAGAGTTCTATCTGTGCAAGAGTTTGGTTTGTAAATGAATTACTCATTACAAATGATGGATGTCCGGTTGCACAACCAAGATTTACAAGTCTGCCTTCTGCGAGTATGAATATTTCATGACCATCTTCAAAGATATATTTATCAACCTGTGGTTTAATATTTTCCTTCTTTATGCCTTTTATGCTTTCAAGTTTATGAACCTGAATTTCATTGTCGAAGTGACCGATATTGCAAACAATAGCCTGGTCTTTCATTTTCAACATATGTTCAGCTTTGATGATATCTTTATTCCCGGTTGTAGTAACAAAAATATTCCCTTCGTTAAGAGTATCTTCAAGAGTTGTTACTTCAAAGCCTTCCATTGAAGCCTGAAGAGCACATATTGGATCTATTTCTGTGACAATAACTCTTGCGCCATATCCACTCATAGATTTTGCACATCCCTTACCAACATCACCATAACCGCAAACTACTACTACTTTACCGGCAATCATTACATCTGTAGCTCTTTTAATCCCATCTGCCAATGATTCTCTGCATCCATAAAGATTATCAAATTTAGATTTTGTAACAGAATCATTTACATTTATTGCAGGAACAAGCAATTCTCCTTTTTCCATCATTTGATAAAGTCGGTGAACACCTGTAGTTGTTTCTTCAGAAACTCCTTTCCATTCAGCTACAAGCTTATGCCATCTTGTATTATCTTCTTCGTAGATTCTTTTTAATGTTTTATATATAACTTCTTCTTCAATACTTGATGGAGTAGTATCCAGTTTGGATTTATCATTTTCAATCTGAAATCCTTTATGAATAAGTAGAGTTGCATCGCCACCATCATCAACTATCATCTGAGGACCTTTACCTCCCGGAAATCGAAGAGCCTGGTCTGTACACCACCAATATTCTTCCAGTGTTTCACCTTTCCATGCAAATACAGGAACTCCGGCTTGAGCTATTGCTGCAGCTGCATGATCCTGAGTAGAAAATATGTTACAACTTGCCCATCTTACATCTGCACCTAATTCAACCAATGTTTCAATTAATACTGCAGTTTGAATTGTCATATGTAATGAACCTGAAATTCGTACACCTTTTAAAGGCTTCTGAGCAGAATATTTTTCTCTTATTGCCATCAATCCCGGCATTTCCTTTTCTGAAATAATAATTTCTTTTCTTCCCCATTCAGCAAGCGAAATATCCTTTACTTTATAATCATTATTAGCCATTTTATTTAAATATTAGTTTATTAAGATTTTTGCAAAATTATTAAAAATCTTTATGAATATTATTTTTAACTCAAAAAAATAGTTTGTTTAATTTTTCTTAGCCAGCAGAACTGCTCCCACCATTGCCGATAGAAATAGTATAGAAGATATTTCAAATGGAAATATAAATTTTGTGAATAGTTCATTCCCGAGAACTTTAATCAATCCGATTGAACTATCAAATTTATTAAGTGGCTTGATTGCATTTACTCCCTTTAATGAAGCCAAAAGAACAAGAAAAAGTAATCCACCTGATATAACCGCTGCAAGTTTTGTCGTAAGAGTTTTATGTGGTTCATTTTCTTTGTTCAGGTTGAGCAACATAATCACAAAAAGAAACAGAACCATAATAGCTCCGGTATATACAATAATATGTGCAATTGCAAGAAACTGAGCATTCAGCAATATAAAATGTCCCGCCATTGCCAAAAATGCAATTATAAGGTGAATAATGCTACTGACCGGACTTTTAGAGACAACAACCATTATTGCCGCTAGTAACATAATAATCGATAAAAAAATAAATAATTTAAACATCTCTCTTTTAGTTTTTTTTAATTTAATGCCACTATTCATTGTATACGACTCTTTTCTTAAATTTCCGGAATAAAACCTATTAAGACCTTACAGGTTTCCAAAACCTGTAAGGTCTCGAAGTTTATTTTCCACTCTGTAATTATCATTCCATTTTTTCATTGTTTTTCATTGATCTAAAATAACTAAAAAACCCTCTTAGTTATGTCTACTCTTTCATCAACACTTTCCAGAAGCTTCTCTTTCCCATATATAAAATCTTCTCTGTTATATTCCGGAGGAACAAGACGTTGAGTCAGGAATATTGCTTCTTCGGGGCAGGCTTCCTCGCAATCCCCACAGAATATACATCTAAGCATGTTGATTTCATATATTTTTGAGTATTTTTCTTTCTTGTATAGATGTTCTTCCTCCTTAGTCCTTTCAGCGGAAACAATAGTAATAGCTTCCGCCGGGCAAGCGAGAGCACAAAGTCCGCATGAAGTACAATTTTCTCTGCCTGATTCATCTCTCTTTAAAACATGCATACCTCTGTAAACATTCGAAAAACTGCGTTTTTGTTCAGGGTAATTTATAGTAGCTTTTTTTCTGAAAATATGTCTGAATGTGATAAGCATGCCGGTTAAAATTGCAGGGAAATATATCTTTTCCATAAAAGACATTTTCTTGTTTGAAACAACTTTTGCCCGGTTCGTTAAATTCTCCATATGTTTTATTTTATTGCAAAGATAAATAATAAATTTTAAGAAAGCCAATTATGCTAAACTTATCCTGTACTTATCCTACCTTTATCCTACCTTTATCCTACCCTTATCCTAATATTCTCACTCCCGCTTTAAGAAAATTTGGGCATATAACGAATAGTGTGGGTAGAACAAAATAACAAAAATCCTGAAGAGATTTAACGTGAATAACCCCCAGTGCAACTGGGGGAAATGTAACCTTATGGTCTCCAACTCCGTAGGAGTTAAATTTTAACTAAATTTAATTATAATGGCAAGTTACAGACAAAGTTACCATCATAATATTTTTGGAACTAAAAATCATAAACAATCTATTCCAAATGAATATTGTGAAGAGTTATATAAATATATTTGGAGGATAATTAAAAATAAAAACTGCAAATTATACAGAATAAATGGATGGAAAGACCATATTCATATATTCTCAGATCTTCATCCTTCAATATCATTAGCTGATTTTATTAAAGAAATAAAAACTTCAACATCTGTTTGGCTGAAAAGTAATAGTAATTTTCCGGATTTTGATGGTTGGGCTGAAGGTTATGGCAGTTTTACTATAAGTCATAACGACAGAAACAGGATTATAAATTATATTAAGGGACAAAAAGAACATCATAAAAAAGAATCTTTTAAAGATGAATATAAAAGAATATTAAAAGAATTTGGGATTGACTTTGATGATAAATATATCTAATTCACATTCAACCCTTTCAGGGTAGCAGATCATGGTGCTATACATTTCCCCCAGTGCAACTGGGGGTTATTCACATTAAACTCCTTTGGAGTTTTTAATTCTTACCCATACAAAACGTTATAGAACCGAAAATTTCGCAAATAACGCTAAGAATAGAATAAAATCTTTGCGGATTTTGAGTATAAACTTTGTGAGCTTAGTGTGAAAATAAATAGAGTCTGTTTTTTACTGTCATGCTGAGCTCGTTTCAGTATCGCATTACTGAAAAATGATAACATCGAATAGTTAACTTTAAAGACAGACTCTATTTAAGATTAATTATTTAAGGAAATACAAGTTCCTGATGAATGTTGTTAAAAACTTTATTTTTTGTTAATAAGTTACAACCTGTTAATTTATATTTGTTTACATGCGGGTGCGTAAATAAATATAAAAAAAATTTAGTTGTCAATAAAAAAAAAATTAAATTTGTAAGATTTTTTAGGGGCGTAATGTGCAGAGGAAAGAAAATAAGTATTATTGAATTACTATTGAAAAAAATGTTTTATATGAAAAGATATTTATCTCTCCTTATAATTTTAATATTTTTTGTTTGTGATGAAAGTGTTGGACAATTATTCTCAAACACAGGAAGTCTTACCGGGATTACAGTATCGTATCCTTCGGAAGTTTCAATAGATAACGGATCAGCACCAGATTGGGATGGTAAATCAAAATATGGATGTTCTTCCGGTGATAAGATAATTGTAATGAAAAAGAGGAAAAGCTGGTTTAAGTTTGGGTTTAATGTGCCTTCCGGTTATGGAGTTTCAGGTCAATTTGATGCTAGAGCTTCACATGTTCATGCTGTTGATTATGCCTATCTTGAAGTTTATTACAGGGTTACCGGCGATTGTAAATTTGATCCAGATAATATTGGAATAAATGGTTGGATGTTGTGGGGTAAATTTAAAGTTTCAGGAGCTTCATGTAATACATATGATTTACCGGATATACCTGCAAAGATAACCGGAGGTCAACCATTGGAAATTTGTTTTTTTTATGATGGGAATGGTAATTTTTCAGATTTTATTGGAATTGATAATATAAAAATAGACCAAAGTAATTATTCAGCTCCACCGGATGTTAATAGTAATCCGTATATTGAAAATTTTGAATCAGCTAAATGGTGGGCAGCAGGTGGTTATATGGGATATCCTTCAACAGGTAATACCGGCTCTGAAGTTTATATGCCATATCATACTGAAACATCTAACGCTGCTAGTGCTTTTTTGAATACGGGTGGACCATCACATGATCCTGATAATCCAAAATTGAATGATGAAAATGCAAAATATTCACCATCTTCAAATTGTGTTGATTTCCAAGCCCCTCCTAATTCTACAACGGATAACTGTAATATTGGCGGAGGAGCACCAAATAATATGAAAATAATTGCTCCTGAACTAAATACAACTACCTGCAGTAAAGGAGCTGAGCTAAGATTTGCTTTTCAGGCATGTTATCCTCAAAATCCTACCGGAACAGCTCCAAATTTAAATTATCAAAGTCTTCCAAATGAACAATATCGTGATTATTGTCCTCAGGTTTATTGCGGTACAGGTACCGGTAGCAACATTACTTATACAAAAGTAAATGATGCATATATTCATTATTATTTTCCACAGGGAACATGGTGGTATTGCACAGTTGAATTACCTAAAGATAAAGCATTAAAAATTCTTATCGCAAGTAGTGTGATGACTGGAACAGCAGGTACTTGTTATAATTCAATAGACAATATTAAAGTTTTTTGCAGAGATTGTACTATTGATCAATATATTGGAGGTGCTGTAAGTGGTGCTTCATGGGTATATTCAAATACTACTTATGATTATTCAATTAATCCTTATAGTCACAAATACAACAATCAAAATGATTCTATAAAACCTTCATTCTATAAATGGTATGTTAGAAAAATATTCGATAATACAAGTCAGCAAACAACATATACGAATGCTGATCCACCAGGTTATGGTGAATGTGGTACAGGTGAACCTTGCATTACGTCAGGACAGGGAACAACAAGTTGTACAATAAATTTTGGCACAGCAGGACATTATAGAATTTTATGTATTCCATATGATGATGACCCTGGAACGCAAGATAAACCAAACATTGATGTTTGTGCAGCAGCGATGTCTTTTAAAGATATTTACGCTTGTCCTGTTGATTTGGGCTCAAATATTACCATTACTACCGGTGGATCTACTGTCCTTAAACCCAATGGTCCTGGTGCAGGAGCAACTTATTTATGGAGCGATGGATCAACAGGTTCATCTTTAACAGTTAAACCTACAATTGCGACAACATATTCAGTTACTACTACTATAAATGGTTGCTCAGACCGAGATACTGTCGTCGTTAATGTTGGTAATGCTTCCTGTATTGCTGATGCAGGAGCAGACAAAACAATATGTTCAGGTGGTAGTACAATTTTGTCTGCAATTGGAGGAAATTCATATTCATGGGATAATTATCTTGGTGCAGATTCAACATTAAATGTATATCCGACCGCAACGACAACTTATACCGTAACTGCTACAACTGGTGGTACCTGTACCGCATCTGATCAGGTCGTAATTACTGTTTCGAGTCTGAAAGTAGATGCCGGAGCCGATCAAACTATAAGTGCAGGTTCTGCTGTGAGTCTGACAGCAACCGGTTCGGGAGGAACGCCTGCATATAGTTATTCCTGGTCTGATGGTAAAGGAGGTGCCTGGACAAGTCAGAGTATTAATCCTAAACCGGCCGGACCACTTACTTATAGAGTAACTATAACAGATAGTGATGCTATGGTATGTACATATAATGATAGTGTTCATGTTTGTATATTGACTGCAAATGCCGGACCTGATCAGACTATAAACAGCGGAGAATCTGCTACATTGACAGTTACAACTACTTGTGGATCTTCATATTTGTGGGATGATCCTTCAAAAAGTACAACTGCAACAATAACTGTTTCCCCTACAGTAACGACTACATATCATGTAACCGTTAAGGGAGGTACTACTGCTCAGGCAACAGATGATATTGTGGTTACTGTTATTCCTGCTGCCAAATGCAAAGTAGAAATAAATTCTCCTAACCAAACAATTTGTCAGGGGGATTCGATCTCTCTTATCGGATCTGTGACAAAAGGTACCGGTCCATTTACATATGTATGGGATGATGGCTCAGGACAGGTAGGAAATACT
The DNA here is from genome assembly GCA_030706235.1 of Bacteroidota bacterium. Classification (GTDB taxonomy): domain Bacteria; phylum Bacteroidota; class Bacteroidia; order Bacteroidales; family GWE2-29-8; genus JAUZOY01. Next base: position 25,046 of record JAUZOY010000012.1, read on the forward strand.
GCCGCTATTTACGGCATTTACCCAACCCGAACCAGTACATTCACTCTTTCAGTTACTTTTGGTGATGGTTGTACTGCATCTGCAAAATTATTAATCACTCTTTCCGATTTAGCAGTTGATGCAGGAAGTGATATTATTGCTGAAAAAGGGAAAAGTATAACTCTGACAGCTACAGCAACCGGAGGTGTAAAACCTTATGATTTATATTCATGGAAATCAAGTGACGGCACTGATTATGGTTCCGGACAAAGTAATAATTTAGCTATTGCACCTTACGCTTCTCAAAAAATGTATGTTACTGTTTATGATGCTAATGCATGTGCTTCAAATGATAGCTTATCAATATGTGTACTTACTGTAGATGCCGGTCCTGATGTAAATATAAGTAAAGGGCAGAGTACCACTCTATCTGCTACTCCGTCATGTCCCGGTTCAGGTTATACATATAAGTGGGATAACGGAGCTCCTGCAGTTCAGAATCCCAAAGTAACACCCCCGGTTACTACAACTTATGTAGTAACTGTTACAGCTCCCGGAGGTGCTACAGCAATAGATACTGTAGTTGTAAATGTATCTTCATGTGCTGTAGATGCCGGTTTACCTCAGACTATTTGTTCAGGAAATACTGCAACTTTAACTGCAACCCCGACCGGTTTTACTTCTCCTGCATATTCATGGAGTAATGGCTTGGCAAATGTTGGAAATACTCAGTCAATTAGTGTTAATCCTGCAAAAACAACAACATATTATGTAACTGTTACTGATAATTCAGGTACATGTAATGTACCTGCTTCTGTTGTTGTGAATATTTCCGATTTGAAAGTAGTCGCAAGAAATGATACGATTGTAAATAAATCTGTTACTTTTACTCTTAATTGTGTAGCTTCAGGTGGCACTTTTCAATATTCATACAGTTGGGTTTCAACTACAGGAACGACATGGCCTCAAAGTACAAGTTCTGGACAAATTACAAGAACAGTTGTATCTAAGGGATATATTGTTACTGTAACTGATACTATATTAGGATGTACAGCTTCGGATACAATGAATGTTTGTGTATTAACCGTAGATGCCGGCACTGATCAGACTATAAGTAAAGGTCAGAGTACTGGCATAAATGCTACCCCTGATTGTATTATCAATGGTTATACTTATACATACAAATGGGATAACGGTGCAGCAGGTGTTCAGAGTCCTACTGTAAGTCCGACTACAACTACTATATATACGGTAACTTTGACGGCTACTAAAGGTACTGCAACATTTACTGCTTCTGATAAAGTTACTGTCACGGTA
>JAUZOY010000120.1 GCA_030706235.1 Bacteroidota bacterium
AGCAACAGCAGGTACTGTTGTAAACGTAAATCAATATCCTGTTCTCAACAGTGATCCTTTCAAAGTAATTACTAATGGAGATAGTGTTTTAATTGCTGCAAGTAAAGGTGTATCTTATATATGGAGTACAGGAGCTGTTACTGATTCAATTTTTGCAAAACCAACTGTTACTACAACCTATATTGTTACAATTACCGGAAACGGAGGATGTTCAGTAACAGATCAGACAATAGTATATGTCGATAATATCCCTGTTTTACAAATTACAGGATTAGACACAGCATATTGCAAATATCATAGTAATGTTAATATTGTTTCTATTCCTTCAGGTGGTGCATTAACCGGAACAGGAGTAACGGGAAATACACTTTCTGTTGTAAATGCAGGTGTTGGAACACATACAATATCATATGCATATGATACAACTTATCAGAATATTGTAACTGTTTTCGCAGACAATTTCAGTGCTGAAAAAGGCTGGACAGGTTACGGTGCAGGAGGTTGGGAAAGAGGACCTGCTAAAAGCGGAAATCCTTGCAGCGGATCAACAGATCCTGCCTCAGATCATACTCAGAATGGCGATAATTATATCATAGGAACAAGAATCGGTAATTGTTATGACAATAACCTTATGTCAACATATTATCTTACTTCTCCGGTAATAAATTGCTCTAAAGTTAAAAATGTCAGCTTTGATTTCTGGAGAAATGCCGGCGTTGAATCATCAATTTCAGATAAATTAACTATTCAGGTTTATGATGGAACAAGTTGGGTTACCGTCTATTCAAACCCAACCGGAAATATGAATGATAAGAACTGGACTAAAGTGAAATATAATGTTTCTCAATATGCTGACGGAATCAGCAACTTTATGATCAGGTTCGGAGTTGGTCCTACCGATAATCTTAACCAATTTAAAGGTTGGAACATTGATGACATAGAAGTAACAGGTATGATAGAACATACATGTTCAAATCAGATCACCAAATCTTACAAAGTATTTGATGTACCGGCTGCGTCAGCAGGTGCCGGCAAAACAATATGCTTCGGATCCCAGGCTACTCTCATAGCTAAAGGCGGTACTTCTTATCATTGGAATACGGGCGTAGCTAAAGACAGTCTTATTGTTAATCCGGCTAAGTCAACAAATTATACTGTAACTGTTACGGACAAAAATGGCTGTACTGCTTCAAGTACTGCATTGGTAAATGTTAATGTATTACCAGTTGTCAGTGCAGGAGGTGATAAATCTATTTGCCCTAAAGACAGTGCTATTCTTACAGCCAGCGGAGCTTCAACATACTCATGGAATACTTCGGTAACTACAACATCTGTTAAGGTTTCTCCTGCTGTAAAATCTACTTATACTGTTACAGGTACAGATGCTAATGGTTGTACGGGAACAGGTTTTGCAATCGTAAATCTTTATACTTCTCCAGTTGCAGAAGCAGGTAAGAATATTAATATATGCATTGGTGGTAAGACTAATCTGAATGCTACCGGTGGCAAATTCTACAAATGGAGTCCTGCAACAAGTCTTAATGCAGATTATATAAGTAATCCTACAGCTAATCCAGCTGTAACAACAACTTATAAATTGACAGTATCTGACATCCATTCCTGTACTGCTGTTGATAGTTTAATAGTATATGTAAACCCATTGCCAAATGCAAATGCCGGAAAAGATACAAGCATGTGTATTGGCAACAAGATTATGTTAAAAGCTACAGGTGGCAAAACGTATATATGGAGTAATGGTATAAAAGCAGATACTACTATTGTTTCACCTGCTAAATCTACAACATACAGTGTTACAGTAACTGATACTTTGGGATGTGTATCAAACTCTACCGTTAAAGTGACTGTAAATAATCTTCCAAATGCTTCAGGAGGTGCAAATACAATGATATGTACAGGAGATTCCGCAACACTTAATGGTTCAGGAGGTGTTAAATATGTTTGGAATTTCGGACCTGCAACACAATCTGTAAAAGTATCTCCTGTGAAAAATACTACATATTATCTGACTGTAACTGATATAAACGGATGTAATTCGACAGCAAAAGTTTCTGTAGGAGTTAATTCATTACCGGTTGTAAAAGTCAGTGGAGATACAACTGTATGTGCAGGTGGTGCTGTTTCATTAAATGCAAACGGTGCTCTTACATACAAATGGAGCAACGGTGCATCAGGAGCTTCAATTAATGCAGTAACAAACACTAACACAACATATGTTGTAACAGGTTATGACAAAAACAATTGTCAGTCAAAAGACAGTATTTTTGTTTCGACATTTACTGTAAATAATCCTAAGATAACTGTTACAGGCGGAGGTTTGGTCTATTGCGAAGGAAACAATATATCTCTCACTCTTACTGTGCCTGCTAAATATTATTCTTACCTGTGGTCTTCAGGATCAACAACTTCATCTATAACTGTAAAATCAGGAGGAAGGTATTATGCAAGAGTATCTGATAAATCAGGTAAATGTCTGGCATATTCAGATACAATAGTAGTTCATGTAAAACCTTTACCGGTTGCCGACTTTGGTCGATCAGATTCAGCATTGAAAATTAGTTTCTTCAACAGATCGCAGAATTATACTTCATCTAAATGGTATTTCGGTGACGGTGCTGTAGATTCAATAATGAATCCTGTCCATGTTTATGGTGCATACGGATACTATACCGTAAAACTTGTTGCTTACAATTCATGTGGTGTTGATTCTGTATCACAATCACTATATCTTAGAGATGTGGGAATAGAAGATAATGAAGCAACATTGAATAATATAAAGCTATATCCTATACCTACAAGTGATAATGTAACACTTCAATTCACTACATCTAAAGTTGACAATATGGAAGTTACAATATTTGATCAACTTGGTGCAGAAATCTATAAAGAACAAATCGGCTCTTTCCAGGGGCAATTTACAAAGACATACAACCTGAATAAATTTGCAAAAGGTGTTTATCTCTTCCAGATCAGATCTGATAAAGGCATTGTCAACAGAAGAGCTATTGTTGAATAATTATTCCTGGCGCTCTTAGAATTTAATAACCTTTAAGCGTCTGAAAGACCTTAAAGCGTTATAATTTAATATCTTTTTAACGCTGTCAGGTGCTTCGCACGCTGACAGGTTGAATTAAAATCTCAAACTTGCACTAAATACAGGTATTTGCATATTGTAGCTTCTATTTCCGGGCAGATAACCAAACAATACCTGAGGATTGATATTAAAATTGAAAGAGGTTTTTTTCTCTTCAGCTTTTTTGTTCCTTATTGAATAAAAACTGCTCATTAAAGCAAAGCCTGCAATTGCTCCTAAAGCACTCGATCCAAAAATTAGTTTACCGTTACTTTCCTCCGGATTGCCTGAAATAAGGTAACCTGTACCTAGACCAATTAATCCGCCTGCTATTTCACTAAGGCTTATAAGAACACCCTGTCCGGTAGTGAAATCATTTTCTTTTGCCATATAATGACCTAATAATAATCCTCCTAACGCTCCAAGTGTTGCTCCACCGGAATAAAATTTAGGGTCATTGGGTTCTGCAATTATGAAGGTTGTCAATGAGACATATGCACCAAGAAGTCCCGCACTTCTTAATACATAAGCATCACCTTTGGTATATATATTATTTTTTGATATTACCGATCCTGTTGCAATTCCTGCTGCAGTTCCTAACAGCATAGATGTGAATAATTTGCCATCGCTATAATCATTAAGCAATCCGGATACATGTGCTAATCCTGCACCAATTCCAAGCCCAAAATCTCCTGTTACTCCTATTGTTGAAGCTGTCCCAGCACTCATTTTACTATTTTGAGCCCATGCATAACCTGCAAATCCTTCGGCAATACTTGCAGCCATTCCAAACCCCAGAAAAGTATTAATATCTGCATTGTCATTTATTATTTTGCTTAATAGCATTCCGTGAATGATACCTCTTGTCTGACCATAATCACTCATTGTAGCTTCTGCATCTGTAACACTTGAGTTCTTTGTAATAAAAAATGGCAGGAAAAAACCTGCACCACTGGTTAGCATATACAAACCCACCTGCCCCTTGTTATCATTTACTCCTAAAACTTTGGGAATTACCCAGCCATAATATGCAAGTGAAACTAAAGTTGTGTTCACAAGAAGCTTTGTGCGCCCTTCCTGGTTAATTATGATCTCCGGCGCTTGTTGACGGATACGATCTGTAATCTTTTTTCTTAATTCTTCTACCTGAACTTTGGAAAGAGGTTCCCTTTTTTTGACCTGTTTATCCTGTTGCTGGTATAATATCTCCATCACAAACGAACTGTCTGGAATTTGAAACAACCGGGCTTCTTTAAATCCTTTATATTCACTAAACAATTCAAGCTTTTTCTCTAATTTGTAATCAATATAATTTACTTTCCCTTCCACATCCATCGGTACCTGTATTTCCTGTGCTTTAAGAGATAATGCTGAAAAAAATGAGATGATCATTAATATTTTTTTCATTATGACTGATTATGTTAATCTTTAGTATAAATCATTAATTAATTTAATTTTTCAAATATACGCAATTTTATAAACATATGCATTTATTTCTCAAATAAATAATGATTTGCTTTAAGTAAAAAAAATGCATATAATTTTAAATATTCGCCTAATTTGTATCATACAATTATTCCAAATAATATTAGTTTATAATAAGTAATGTCAATTAAATAGGTGTATCTATTTTTTAATTTCAATAATTAATAATATTATCATGGATTTTAATGAATTAAGTTATAATAAGCAATCAAAATCATTTTCGGAATACGTAAAAGGAGGGAAAAAAGAAGATGTTGCCAAGACATGGTTTATGAAAGATAAGTTAGTATATGATACGATTGAAAAACGTAATAAAATAGTAGATCCTTTGCTTATTACTTATCCTGATTCCAAATGGTTTACAGTTGGTGACGGACGTTTTGGTACAGACGCTTCATACTTATTTCAAAAAGGTTTTGATATTACTGCAACTGATATAGATGAGTCATTATTAAAGGAAGGCCTGGAAAGAGGTCTGATAGGAAAGTATAAAGTAGAAAATGCTGAATATTTGTCTTTTAATGACAATGAATTTGATTTTGCACTTTGTAAAGAAGCTTATCACCATTTTCCAAGACCTATGAAAGCTTTATATGAATTATTAAGAGTTGCCCGTAAAGGTGTTGTTCTACTTGAACCTGTTGATCAATACATTTATTCAGGTTTTGTTTCTATGTTCTCAAGAAAATTAATTCATCTTTTAGATAAATTATGCATTTTTAAATTATTACTTGGTAAAAATATAAAACGTCATACATATGAGGAGGTAGGTAATTATGTTTTTAAATTATCTGTACGTGAAGTAGAGAAAGTTGCATTAGGATTAAATTATCCTTGTTATGCTTATAAACCAATTAATGTACTTTATATTAAGGGAATAGAATTTCAGCAAAAAGATAAAATATCATTCCTTACAATCAAATATAAGCTTTTTAATACATTACAAAATTTCTTAACTAAAATTAATTTTATAGAACCATCATTAATTTCGGTGATAATATTCAAAGAAAATCCATCTGCTCAGTGCATCGACTCCTTAAAAAAAGATTCATATAAAATTGCTTACCTGCCTGAAAATCCTTATTTAAAATAAAACATATTTCACGACTAGCCGAAAGAATAGATAAGCACTTTCAATAACTACCTCAGATTTTAATCATTTATTCTAAATATTGATATATAGATATTTGGATTTTGTACATTGTTTTATTTTTTTGAATTTAGCTAAGAAGCTAAGAAGTTTTAAATAAATCCCTAATCATACAAAGGTTATTGTGAATTGTAAATTGGTTTTTTGGTAATTAAAGATATTACAGGTAATAAGAATTTTCTTTTCTATAAATATTATGCTGTTATGTAATCGGATCCAGGAAAATAGCAAGAAATTTTAATTAATTAACTTTCGCAGCATCAATCAAGGCCGGTATGAATATTCTTAGGATTAAGAGCGGCTGGGAGAAGAAGGAAGTGAAAATTGTGAAGGAGATATGACCATCCTGACAGGTATTTCTCCTGTCAGGTTTATTTGTAAGTTGCTGAAGAAAAGAACAATATGTGATTTCGCGAATTAATTTAGTTTCTTAGATATTTGTTTATGTTTTGCTGCAAGATGACGAGAATTTAACCAATAGAGATTAAAATTTATCCTGCCACTTATTAATTTATCAGAATAAAAGTATATTTGCATTGGAAAGTTTTATTTTGATAATAAATTCAAACCTGACAGGAGAAAGACCTGACAGGAGGAGAGGAATTAATTCAAACCTGTCAGGAGAAAAACTGACAGGAGAATAATCAACTAATATGCAAATAATTGAGCCATTATTACCCGGAAGATTATATCACATTTATAATTGTGGTATTAATGGTGAAGATTTGTTCAGGGAGAAGGCTAATTATGAATATTTTCTAAGATTATATGATTTATATATTGAACCTATCGCTGAAACATACGCATGGTGTTTAATGAAGAATCATTTTCATTTAATAGTGAGGATAAAAGAAGATGAAGGTGTTGAAAGAAATAATATAATTCAAACCTGTCAGGAGAAAAACCTGACAGGAGGTCATCAATGTTTTTCCAACTTATTTAATAGATATGCAAAGTCGTTCAATAAAATGTATGGGAGGCATGGTAGTTTGTTTGAAAGACCTTTCAAAAGGAAAATGATATTTAATGAGATATATTTGAGGACTGCGATTTTGTATATTCATAATAATCCCGTTCATCATAGTTTTGCAGAAAATACAGAAGATTATTTTTGGAGCAGTTATTTGACTTGCATTTCACAAGGTCATACAAAATTGAAAAGGGAACAAGTGATTGATTTATTTGGAAATGTAGAAAATTTTAAATATGCACATAAAGAAAAAGTTGATATTATAAAAATAGAAAATTGGTTGATGGAGTAGAAAATCTTTTGTGGATTGACATAAATAATATATATAAACCTGTCAGGAGAAAAACCTGACAGGAGGATCAATATGAAGCAATTATACAATTATGAATATGCTACACCGCAGGTGCATCAGGTTACAAGTATTACTCCGCCCACAGAACCCGGAATAATAAGTACAAATTTTCAGACTGTAAATTCCAATAGTTTTAATAAGGTCAAAGAAATACTGGAAAATAATAATAATTATAAAATTTATTATGATAACAGCCAGAATAGAATAAAGACAGAATTGGTTAATACTAATGGGAATAAAAAGATTAAAGATAAATATTACAGTGCCGGATATGAAAGAGAGCTGAAATATATAAATAATAGTACATATACAAAAAGAGAAATAAATTATATAGAAGGACCTGACGGGTTAGTTGCCTTATTTATAAATAATCAAAACGATGTTAAAAATGGGACACTTTATTTTGTTGACAAAAATCATCAGTGCTCGATAATGGCATTGATAAATGAAAAGACAGGGGAAGTAAAGGAATACAATTATGATCCGTGGGGAAGGAGGATAGATCCGAAAACGAACTCATATCTTACATTAAATACAGATCCTGGAGATATTATAGACAGGGGATATACAGGGCATGAATATCTTCCGCTTTTTGGCTTAATTAATATGAATGGCAGAATGTATGACCCAGTGATTGGGAGAGTTTTAAGCCCTGATAACTATGTTCAGGGGGGTGGAGTTCAAGGTTTGAACAGATACAGCTATTGTGGGAATAATCCTGTAATGTTTGTGGATCCTGATGGTCAGTTTCCATTCTTAATAATTGGATTGGCTATTGCCGGAGCATACTTAGGTGGTGTCGGCTCTAATAGTGGAGAATTAAATCCTGTGCATTGGAATTGGAAAGAACCTGCAACTTATTTAGGAATGACTATAGGTGGTATAGCTGGTGCTATGGCTGGTTATGGTATTTTAAATCCCCGTACTGTTAAGTTTGCTTTAGGAATTGGGAGTGGTTTGGGAGAAGTATTTATGGCAGGAAATAATAGTAATTGGAGTTTTCAATGGACAACTTCAGCTGGTGGTGGTGGGGAAGTACCATTGAATGGACAAGAGGAAACACTTCCTCCAATTCAGAGACCTGATCGACCTGATCAAAATTCAAATGTAGTACAAATGAGTGTTACAGAAGCTGGAAATATGGCGGAATATATATTTAATGATAGACATAAAGAACTTGCAGTATGGGGAACAGATAAAGGTGTAATATTTGATAAAACAGAAGGAGTAATAAATGGTGCTTATTATGAAAACGTTGAGGACGGAGGAATTAGATATGAACCTTATAAATTAGGATTATTTGGAGAAAAATATTTTAATTCCGGAACAGAATATGATGCAAAATTGATATATTATGGTCATACACATAATTATAATCAACCTACTTGGCCAGATGATTATAATGCACAAATAAAATATAATGTACCTGGAATTGTATTTACTCTAAAAGGGAAAGAATATATTTTTAAAAATAATAAATATTGGCTTTATTATCATGGAAATCTTGAAGGACCTTATAATGGAATGGAATATAATTTACCCACACTTGATATTAAATAAAATATTTACATGAAATTAATTTGTTGTATTTGTTTTTTAGGATGTAATTTAGTTATGGGTCAGATTAATATTGATAATATTAATGATGATTCATGTTTTAAATCAATGTATGTAAAAGTTAATAGTAAGTATTTTAGAATAATTGAAAAGTATAAAGCGTTAAATCATATTGATACAAATAATGTCATATATTTTATTGATTATTTACATTTAAATGATAGTGTTGAATATTGTTCAGTAACTGTGGATAAAACATTACGAGGACTGCTATTTAGGATGCCGAATTTTTTTTCATTTATAAATAATAATTTAATTTTTATTAAAACATCAGATAGTATAAATACTAATGATACAATTTGCTTTAACAAATTAATTGAATTTTCCAATAATTACACTAATGGAAAAGTAAAAGTATTATCTTGGGAAAAAAAATTATTTACTTTTCTGGATGAACAATATCCTGAATTTTATGACCCGGAAACAATTATTTATACATTTGTACATGATAAAATTAAAAAAGAATTTTAT
>JAUZOY010000121.1 GCA_030706235.1 Bacteroidota bacterium
AATGAGATTTATCAGAGCAGCTTCTCAGGCAGGTATTGAAGTTGGATTTGATGCTGAAACTGCTCAGTTAATAGCCTCTCAAACTGTAAAAGGAGCAGCTTCATTATTATTAAGTTCAGGGAAACATCCCGAAAAAGAAATTGATAAAGTAACAACTCCTATGGGTTGCACTATTGCAGGACTCAACGAAATGGAACACCAGGGATTTAGTTCTGCGCTTATAAAAGGAATCACTGCCTCATTTAAAAAAATCGGAAATATTTCAGATGAATTTGAGAAATAACGAATAAGAATAATCTTAAATTTTCAGAAAATAATTTAAAATTTAAAATGAAAAAATGCCCGTTAATAATATTATTGTTATTATTAACTTATAGTTTTATACGAGCTCAGGAATCAAATAAATTAATTACTGTCGACGATATTTGGGGTAAATATATTTTCAGAACCCAATCTGTAGCTGAAATTAATTCATTGAACGATGGAGAGCATTTTTGCCGGCTTGAGGACAATAATATATACAAATATGAATTTAAAACAGGAAAAATTGCCGGTAAACTTTTTGAAGGAGCTAAGTATATATCATCCTTTATTAATAAAGATATAACTATCGAGGATTATGAATTAAGTAATGATGAAAGCAAAATCTTGATTAAAACTGAAAGCGAAAGGATATACAGACATTCATATAAATCCATATACTATGCATTTGATTCCAAAAACGATAAAATTATTCCCGTTGCAAATGGTGAAAAGATCAGGTTAGCACATTTTTCTCCCGACGGAAAGAAAATATCATATATAAAAGACAATAACCTGTATTTGGAAAATTTTGATAAAAAAGAAACAATCCAAATAACATATGACGGGAAAAACAACAATATAATCAACGGAACAACAGACTGGGTATACGAGGAAGAATTTAGCATCACTGAAGGATACAAATGGTCTCCTGATGGTAATAAAATAGCTTATTATAAATTTGATGAGAGCAAAGTTAAAGAATATGATATGCAAATATTCGGAGAGCTATACCCTAAAGAATATAAATTCAAATACCCTAAAGCAGGAGAAGACAATTCATTTGTTGATATATTTGTTTATAACCTGACTTCAGGTAATAATGTACGTATCGAAACAGGAGCAGAAAAAGACAACTATATTCCTAGAATACAATGGACTAAGAGTCCGGAATTATTATCCGTTCAAAGATTAAACAGACGGCAGAATGAACTTGAAATATTACTTTGTAACGCAAATAGCGGTGAATCAAAAGTAGTTTATAAAGATAAAAACAAATATTATATTGAAATATCTGATGACCTGACGTTTACAGATGACAATAAATATTTTATAATATCAAATGAGAAAGACGGTTACAATCACCTGTACCTTTATGATATTGATGGAAATCCAGTGAATCAAATCACAAAAGGTGAATGGGATATGCTTGGCTTTAAAGGTTATGACCAAAAAAGTAAAACTATTTATTATATTTCATCTGAAATATCACCTATTGATAAAATGCTTTTCTCAATAAATGTCAATGGCACAGGTAAAAAACAATTATCAGAAGACAAAGGTATAAATAATGCAAGTTTTAGCAAAGGATTTAAATACTTTGTTAGTACCTATTCCAATGCAAACACACCACCTATAGTAACTATAAAAAGCACAAAAGGGAATAAACAACTCGTGATTTTAGAAGATAATAAAGAATTAGCCGGTAAAATCAGGGAATATAATTTTACACCTAAGGAATTTTTCACATACAACACTTCAAAAGGTATAAAGTTATATTGCAGTATGATAAAACCCAAAGATTTTGACAGCACTAAAAAATACCCCGTATTATTCCAAATATATGGAGGTCCAAATTCCCAGACAGTAACAAACGGCTGGGGAAATATGGATTTTGCATGGCAACAGATGCTCGCCCAAAAGGGTTATATTATTGTTTCTGTTGATAACAGAGGTACGGGTGCAAGAGGTGAAGATTTTAGAAAATGTACATATATGCAATTGGGAAAATTAGAAACAGAAGATATGATAGAAACTTCAAAATATCTAAAAAAACTTAAATATATAGATAGTTCCAGAATAGGTATCGAGGGATGGAGTTTCGGAGGATATCTGACAAGTTTATGCCTGACTAAAGGTGCAGATTACTTTAAAACCGGAATTGCAGTAGCTCCCGTAACTAACTGGAGATATTATGATAATATTTATACAGAAAGGTACATGAGAAAGCCATCAGAAAATGAAAGTGGTTATGATGAAAATGCTCCGACAAACTATGTTGATAAACTTAAAGGGAAATTATTGATTATTCATGGTAGTGCCGATGATAATGTTCACTTCCAGAATACAATGGAATTTGCCGATAAACTGATAAAGGCAAATAAAAAATTTGAAATGTTTATTTATCCAAATAAAAACCATGGAATTTATGGTGGCAATACCAGATTAAATCTTTTTACAAAGATGACTGATTTTATTATGCAGAATTTATAAGTCTGCCCTTAATTTTACAGTAAACAAGGTAATTTTTATCTAAATTTGCAGTTTACTATACTTTACAATGTCCAAATGAATAATAAAAAATTTTTTATATTACTTTTGTTTTTCACTTGCTATATAAGAGTTTCTTATGCACAGATCAGCGAAGGAGGAACTCCATATAGTTTTAGTCATGGAGATGAGTTAAGTAAAATTATTTCATATTATGAAATGCCTAAAGTGGATGTAAAAAGATTACTTACTGAAGATTTACAGGAATCAAGCATAAGAAACAAAACCCTTCGATTTGGTTATGATATGGATGTAAACCTCAACCCTGTAAACTCAGGCAGATGGGAAGTATTAAAAAATGGGGACAGAATCTGGAGACTTGGAATAAAATCTGAAGGTGCAAAATCAATTAACCTGATATTTAATAAATATATTATGCCCAATAGCGGCAAACTATTTATTTACAGTACAGAATCAAAGGATCTTATTGGAGCATTTACATATAAAAACAATAATAAAGACAGCGTTTTTGCAACAACCATCCTTAGAGGACAAAGTATTATACTGGAATATTATGAACCTAAAGAAGTATACAAAAAAATTAAACTTAATATATCCAAAGTCATTCATGGTTATAAAGATCTGTTTTCACTATATAAAGATTACGGAGGCTCTGAATCATGTGAAATAAATATAAATTGCCCTGAAGGTAGCAACTGGCAAAAGGAAAAAAGAGCTGTAGCAATGATACTTAAATCCAACAATTCCAGAATTTGCACAGGTTGTCTTCTAAATAATGTAAGACAAGATTCAATTCCCTATTTTTTAACAGCAAACCATTGTCTTACAAACGAAAGCACCAATACGTGGATATTTATGTTTAACTATGAGAGTAATGGTTGTTCAAACAATAATGGTCCTACATTTCAGACAATTAATGGTGCAGATATGATTGCAACAGACACACCTTCAGATTTTGCTTTGCTTAAGCTAAGTTCTAAACCGCCAGCAAGTTATAATGTATATTATTCCGGTTGGTCAGCTCTAAATCAAAAATCTGATTCAGTAGTTGTTATCCATCACCCATATGGCGATATAAAAAAAATATCAATGAGTTTTGACACAATATTTCCAAGTGACTGGAGCTCTGGAGTAATAAACACTCATTGGGGAATAGACCATTACAATTTAGGATCTACTGAAAAAGGATCATCAGGAGCACCATTATTCAGCAAGTTTCATAAAATTATAGGACAATTACAAGGAGGAGATGCTTCTTGCAGTGATAAAACAGATGGAGATTACTACGGCAGTTTTTACTATTCATGGGACAAGGGTACAACTAAGGACACAAGATTAAAAGATTGGCTTGATCCTGATAATACCGGGACATTTGAACTTAATGGCGCCGATTTCTCTCCTATTACAAAAATTATGAAAATAGAAGCACCTGTTGGTCAGCTATGTGATACTTCTTTTGTACCTGTAGTTATTTTTAGAAATATCAGCCAGTCAACCGTTTCAACCCTTATAATTAAATATCAGATTGATAACGATTCCATTCATATTTATAATTGGTCAGGATCTTTATTAAAATCTCAGGATTTTTCACTTTATTTAGACAGTATAAAAGCTAAAACAGGAAAACATATTTTCAAAGTACAATTATTAAACACAAATGGATCCAGTGATACTCTTTCAACTAGCTTTTCTTGTCTGAGAGGAGAACAAATAACCTTAAAATTAAAAACAGATATGTTTGGTGAAGAAAACTATTATAAAATTTTTGATTCAAACTGGAAAATCCTTTACAGAGACTCAAATTTAATAAGTAGCTATACATATCTTAACAATTATTGTCTGGCTAAAGGTTGTTATCATTTTGTAATTTATGACAGTAATGGTAACGGTATATGTTGTGGGCTAACAGGACAGGGTAATTATGTGATAAAAGACTGGAACAATGTTTTAGATTCCGGTGGCCAATTTAAATTTTCAGACACAGCTAATTTCTGTTTAGAGAAAGTTGGAATCTCAATACCGGAAATAAATAAAAGTTCTATTGCGATCTTTCCAAATCCAAACAAAGGAAATTTTGTGATAGAATTAAATGATGAAGTTAATACTATGAGCTTGGATATATATTCTATTTTAGGGCAGAAAGTATATTCTGACAAAATAGAAATGAAGAAAAATTATATAAACACTAACTTTGCTCCCGGGTTATATATATTAAAAATTTACAATAATAAATTATCCTTTACTACTAAAATATTAATAACCAAATCAGAATAAAGAGAAAGTTTACTTTAGTGAAAAAATCAAAAGATACCGTTTTAGTTTTATTATTATTTATTATCTCTCTGTTAGTTAGTTCATGCGCTAATGTTGTTTCTCCTGCAGGAGGACCTAAAGATATAACCGGACCTAAAATACTGAAAGCATTTCCCCCAAACAATTCCATTAATTTTAAATCAAAAAATATTGAATTAGTATTTGACGAATTTGTTCAGATAAAAGAAAATCAAATAACTATTTCTCCATCATTAAAAAATGCACCTAAATATAAACTCAGAAAAAAAACACTAAATATAGACTTTCAGGATTCTCTGGAGAATAATACTACTTACTCAATAAATTTCGGTAATGGCATAACAGATCTAAATGAGAGTAACCCAATGATTTCCAGCAACAAATATGTTTTTTCAACAGGCCCTAACATTGATACATTCATTGTAAAAGGGAATATAATTAATGCATTCGATCTGAAAAAGGAACCCGATGTAACGGTAATGCTATATAAACAATGTGATACACTTCCCACTCCAAAAATTACTGAATACTATGCAAAATCAAATAAAGACGGAGACTTTGAGATAAAAAATGTCAAGGGAGGACAATATAATCTGTTTTTTCTTAAAGATAATAATAATAATTTAATTTATGATATGCCTGATGAAAAAATCGGGTTTATTGACAGTTGTTTTAATCTTGGTGATACTATTTTCAAAAACAAAAAATTAGTTTCAGAAAGAAATTTCAATATAAGAATGTTTATAAAATCAAATGAAAAACAAAGATTGTTAAAATATGAATCCGATGATTATTGTAAACTTAAATTCATATTCAACAAGAGCGTTGAAAAATTAAGCATCAAATTACTTAAAACCAAATATCCTTTTGAAGATATAATTCGAATAAAAAATATAAACAAGACAAAAGATACTATCATTTACTGGCTCAAAGAAACCGACAGTACTTCAATGTTATTTCAGGTTAAAGATAATAAATCTTATACCGATACTGTAGAGATAAAACTTCAGACAAGAGATAAATTTACGAAAGAAAATAAAAATAAATTCAAGTTGATAATGGCGTCTAATATATCAACTGCGTCACCATTCAACATCAGCACCCCTGTTCAATTAAGTTTCAATTATCCTCTTCATGAATACAATTATTCTAATATTGTACTAACATCAGGCAAGAATGTAGTTTATCCTGATAGTGTATACCTTGATCTTAAAAAACAGAATCTATATTTAAAATATCCCTGGAAAGAAAATACAAAATACAATCTTTATGTTCCTAAAAATATGTTTACCGATATTTTTGGGCATGGTAATGATTCCTTAAATTTAAATTTTAAAACTAAAAGTCTGAAAGATTACAGTACTATTCTATTGAAATTAAAAATGCCTGTGAAAAATGTTAATATCATCGTACAACTGATGGACGATCAGGATAAGGTTTTAAGAGAGAAATATTGCCGTTCTGATAGTACTATTAATGTAAAATTCGATTTTGTTGATCCGGGTAAATATAAATTTAAGCTTATTTTAGATACTAACAAAAATTATATTTGGGATACAGGTAGCATAATTAATAAAATCCAACCTGAAAAAATAGACATATATCCCGGAATTGTAGAACTAAGAGCAAATTGGGATTATGAGTTTGAATGGAAAGTTAAATAGTTGAATTTTATAAAGTCGTAAGGATTGAAATTTTACAATATCAAAAACATTGTAAGAATAAAATTAAATATAAGCATATAAATTATAAATTGGTCTAAATTAGAAAACAAATAAAAATGACAGAAAAAATGCAGATGGATATAAGAACTTTTTCAAAAGAAGATTTGAAATTGTTTTTCGAAGAGAACAATGAAAAAGGATTCAGAGGTCAACAGGTTTATGAATGGCTATGGAAAAAAGGAGTAAGAAGTTTTGAAGAAATGACAAATCTTTCTAAAGATGTCAGGAAACTTCTTTCCGAAAAATTTGTAATTAATGCATTACAGGTTGAAAAATTCGAATTAAGCAAAGACGGTACTAAAAAATTCGTATTCAGACTATTCGACGGGAATATTATTGAAGGTGTTCTGATACCAGGAAAAGAAAGGACCACTGCATGCATTTCTTCTCAAGTAGGATGTAATCTTGGCTGTAGGTTTTGTGCTACATCTAATCTGAAGTTCAGAAGAAATCTGAATTTTGATGAAATTTTTGACCAGATATCAATATTAAATGCGGAATCACTTGAAATATTCAAAATGCCTCTTTCCAATATTGTATTTATGGGAATGGGGGAACCTTTACTAAATTATGACAATGTAATGAAAGCAATAAGTATTATTACTTCAGATCATTCATTCGGTTTTTCTCCTAAAAGAATAACTGTATCAACAGTTGGAATTCCCAAAATGATAAGAAAACTTGGTGACGATAAATCAAAAATCAATCTTGCAGTTTCCCTTCATTGTGCCAATGACAAAAAACGAAGCAGAATAATCCCATTTAATTCCAATAGTTCACTGAATACAGTCAAAGAAGCTATAGAATATTATTATGATAAGACTTCAAACAGAGTAACTTTTGAATATATACTTCTAAAAGATTTCAATGATTCCATAACTGATGCAAGAGAACTGGCTGAATTCTGTAAATTTGTTCCTTGTAAGGTTAATGTTATTGAATATAATTCAGTAACTCCATCACCTTACCAAAAATCATCACGTGAAAACACAGATGCTTTTACCTCTTTTCTTGAAAGCAGAAACATGATAATTACTGTCCGAAGAAGTAAAGGACAGGATATTAATGCAGCATGCGGACAATTAGCAGGAAAAATTACTAAAAGCTAAAAGATACTATGGCTTCTATTCCGGAAAAATCTAATTTAGATTTATTCTCCGGAAATACTCTTTTTTCCAGTTGACCGCCTATATTGCCACCGATATAGGTACCTCTTAAATTAATAGGAGCTAAACCGGTGTACACATTGGCACCAAATTCCAGTGAATTGGTTTTGCTTATATAATAAGTTAATGAAACTCCATAAAGATACCCATACCCTATTTTGGAATCAAATTTCATATCTGAAGTAGCAGCATCCCATTTCTCACTGGATGCAATCATTCTGTCTATATTTCCGTCCAACAATCTGAGATCAATATTATAAAAAGCAAACCCACCCCCTTTAAGATTAAAATCAATTTTTCTTATTGGAATAGTTATGATCCCCTGCAGATTCAATATAACACTATGAAAAGGCCCGGCCAAAGGTCTGACAGATGAAAATCCTTCTGGTAGATCTTTTAGATTCATACCACCTATACTAAACAAAGATCCTCCGGGAGCTATACTGAAAAAATCAAATAACTGAAAAGACTGGGAATATGTCAAAGGAGCAACAGGAATAGAAAAATATCCATGATTAGGAAAAAAATAACTAACTCCTATAGATTGTGATTTACTTTTATTAAAAAACAAAACAATAAAAACTAATATTATTAGCAGCTTGATTTTCATATACAAATCATTTGATTCTAATTTTTAGCAAATTTAATTATTATTTGTTGATATGATACTATTGATGTAGCTCCTGGTGTATTATTATCAACTGTTTTTGAATCATTTGTTTTTATTGTTTGCAGTATCAAGCTTAGAATCAGGTTTTCTTGTATTATCAGATTTATGAAACCTCTGTATCCTATTCCCTGCCGCATCAGATTAAAATGATAAATAATATAGTTTTGCTGAGCATTACAAAATATATTTATACTCCCATATAACTAAATTTAATGTATTGAAATTCTGTAATTTCCTAACAGGTTTTCTCCTGTCAGGCTTTTTGTTATCTGTTTTTTTGTTGGAACGGCACATTCGCGAGTACTTAATAAAAATAATTACCCCCATGATTTTGCCCTATTTACAATTAATAACCTTAGTAACAACCTTATAACCAGTTATCAACATCCTATATAACAGTCTTTATCCGACTGATTGTCAACGCCATTTTATGTGGCTAAAGCCTTATATTATACTTTCATCTTTTCCCATCAGCTAAAGCAGATGGCAATATATAATCTGACATTTATTGCCGTTGGCTTCAGCCAACGGATTGAAAACAACAATATATGGCTTTAGCCGCATTTGAGGTTTATATGGATGGAAAGACCATATTCATATATTCTCAGATCTTCATCCTTCAATAGTATTAGCTGATTTTATCCATAACAACGTAGTTGTTTCATCTTTGTAGATCAATTAATCACACATTATCCATAACAACGTAGTTGTTAAATCTTTTTAGTATGATTAATAAAAACAC
>JAUZOY010000122.1 GCA_030706235.1 Bacteroidota bacterium
ATTTATTCTTAATATTTTTTAATATAATATTAATAAACAGTATTTTAGCAGGCCATCCAGAGACTAAAGGTTTATCATACATTACAGGAGAGAATTTGTTTAAAACTGTTGAATACCTTGCTTCAAAAGAACTTAACGGCAGATCTCCGGGCAGTAACGAATTTGAAAAAGCGGCATTGTTTATTTCAGACAATTTTCATAAAATTAACCTCAAACCGTATGGGAACAAATCATATTATCAGAAATTTAATGTTGAATATAATGAAATTCTTTCACCATGTAAACTTAATATAACTGAAGACGGGAAAGTTGCAGAAGAGTTTAAATTAGGAAAAGATTTTGTATGCAGAGTATTTACAGGTTCAGGAACATTTACAGCTCAGGTTGCATTCTGTGGATACGGAATCTCTATGCCGGGAATTTACGATGATTATAAAAAAGCAGATGTAAAAGGTAAAATCGCTTTAGTATTTAAACCAAATCCTTCATGGAAAATCAAAAACAAGGAATGGACTCCGGTATATGAAAGAACAAAAGCATCAGTCGCCAAAGCACATGGTGCAATAGGTATCTTTTATGTCTCGCTTCCATTGTCAGCAGGAAATGAAACTCTTACCGGCAGTAGTTTGCACGGAGAAGGAATACAGGATACAACATTTCCTCAACTTCATATTTCTGTAAATGCTGCTGATAAATTTATTCAGCAATCAGGCTATTCACTTAAACACCTGCAACACTATATCGACTCAATGCATATACCATTTTCAATGTGGGGATATTCAAATGCGAATGTTGAAGTACATACAAAGTATTATAAAGAAAAAAGTACAGAAAATATTATCGGAATAATTGAAGGAAGTGACAAGACATTAAAAGATGAATATATAGTTGTCGGGGCACACCTTGATCATGTAGGTGGACAGGCCGGCGAAATATACTTTCCGGGAGCAAACGACAATGCCTCAGGTTCGGCAACGGTACTCGAAATAGCCAGAGCCTTTAAAAAAGCAGGAATTAAGCCCAAACGTTCCATCGCTTTTGTACTGTTCACAAGTGAAGAACAGGGTATGCTTGGAAGCAATTACTTCATTAATAACTTCAATATTAAACATGACAAAATTGTTGCAATGCTCAATATTGACTGTGTAGGTCATGGAGATAGTCTGAGAGTCAGAAGTGGCAAAATATCGCCGGAATTATGGAAAATTGCCAAAAACAATGACTCAAAATATACAAATATAATGATAGGAACGACAACCGATGAAGTTGGAGCTGACGCAGGTCCATTTTTAAAGAATGATATTCCTTCATTGTCATTTGTAACTACAAACAGTTATGAATTTCTGCATGCAATCGGAGATACACCATCAACAATCAACAGGACTTTACATGAAAAAGTAACCAAACTTGCTTTTCTTATTACTCAAAGTGTTGCAAATGGAGAATATAGCAAAGAAATTATCCCGGATAAATTCAAAAAGTGAACAATTAATGATGTATTATAAACATCTTTTCAACAGCATATAAACAAGTTATGAACAACTTATAAAATAATATTCTTTAAAATAACCTAATAAAATCATCCTTTGGAACTTCTTGACAAAACAACTTTTAAGAAAATATTAAAATCGAAAAAAAGAATAGTCATTATCAGTCATGTAAATCCTGATGGTGACGCTGTTGGTTCAACAATGGCTATGTATTTTTTTCTTAAGAAATATGGAGATTTTGATATTAAAGCGATAACACCTTCGCCATATGCAGATTTTCTTAAATGGATGCCCGGCGTTGAAAATGTAATAGATTTCAGAACAAATTCTGAAGAAGCAAAGTGTTCTTTGGAAAATGCAGAAATAATATTTTGTGTTGACTTCAATTCAGAAAAAAGAACAGGTCGTCTTGCCGGTCATCTTGAATGTGCTCAAGGTCTAAAAGTACTGATAGATCATCATCAGGAACAGGAAGCATTTGCAAAATATGGAATTGCAGATCCGACAGCATCATCGACAGCAGAACTGGTTTATGATTTCATTAAAAATGTTGGAGGAAATTCATATATAGATGAAGATATAGCTATGTCGACTTATGTAGGATTAATGACAGATACAGGATCCTTTAATTATCCCAATACAAAACCTTCAAGTCACAGGCTTGCAGCCGAATTGCTTGAATATGGAGTAGAACCGGGACTGGTATCGTCAAATATTTACGGAACATTCAGTGAGTCAAGAATAAAATTACTTGGGTATTGCCTTAGTGAAAAACTTGTAGTAATACCTGAATTATCAACTTCATATATTAGCCTTACTCTTGAAGAATTAAAAAGATTTGATTACAAAGACGGAGATACTGAAGGAATTGTTAACTACGGACTATCAGTCGAAGGCATCAAATTCACTGCTTTTTTTATGGAAAGAGAAGATATTATAAAACTCTCCTTTCGCTCAAAAGGGAACTTTAATGTCAATGCTTTTGCAGGAAAACATTTCAATGGCGGAGGACATAAAAATGCTGCAGGAGGACAAATAAGATCTTCAATGGATGAAGCTATTTCTATATTTACAAAAACATTGGATTTATACAGAGATCAATTAGAATAAACAGGATCATGAATATAAACATTTATTTTTCATTTATACTAGTAACGTCATTGCTTTCTTTTTCCGGATGTACTGAAGAAAAAAAGCCGGCACAAAAAAAGATATTATTGACAACCCAGCTTAAGGAAACACTGGTTGATGTAAATAAAGACCTAGCGAAATCTGAAGATGACGAAATAAATGCTTTTGTAGAGAGATATAATTGGGATATGATCAAAACTGCGACAGGACTAAGGTATCTGATATATAAAAAAGGGCAAGGTCCTTCACCACATAAAGGGAACATTGTCAAACTTAATTACAAACTGAAGCTGATAAACGGAAACGAAGTCTATAATTCAGAAAAAGATGGACCTAAAATGTTTGAAATGGGAAAAGCACAGGTTGAAACAGGTCTCGAAGAAGCAATGCATTATATGAATAAAGGGTCCAAAGCTAAAGTCATTATTCCGTCACATCTTGGGTTCGGTCTGGTAGGTGATCGGAAAAAAATTCCGCTCAAAGCTACACTGATATATGATGTTGAGGTAGTCGATATAAAATAAAAAATCTATTTTTTAACATTATTCTTCCATTAAAATTTTAATGCTAATCCTGTAGAAAGAGTAAATGCCTGGTATTTTTGTGTCCCCCTTGCAATATTTTCATTTTGACCGGCTGAGTTGGACAAAACATAATTGCCAAATTCAAATGAACCTTCTAAATAGTCAATATAAGCAAATATATCCCAATTATCGTTTACAGTATATAATAGCCCACCTCCAGGATTAAACACAAAAGCATTTGAGTTTATTTCACTCATTTTTAGCCATCCAAAATTATTTCCTGACAAAACTGTAAATGTTATTTCCGGTTCAGTCAATCCGCCAAATCCAAATAACACATGAAAGTTTAGAGATAATTTATCTATTGGCACCTTAAGCATCGGTCCTATTAAAAGTCCGTAAGAACTATATTTACCTTCACTACTTATAAAACTATAATTTAATGCAGAACTAAGCATCTCACATAATTTTTCTGACTTAAACTCATTGAAGTTAAAGTAACCTTTGATTGCAATTCCTAAATTAGAAGGATAATAATGTTTATAAATTGCATTTATACTTAGTCCGTTTCCTGCTAGTCCGGCTTTTTCACTGTATACATTGTCAATTGCAAAGTCACCTGTTGAAAGGCATTCCCCTACTGAAATACCTATACTATTATTTTTATTAACTACAGGTAAGGTTGATATATTTTTAGCATTTTGTGATTTTAAAATTACAGGTAAAATTAATAACAGTACAATTAAAACATTACTTCTCATGCTTAAATATTTTTTCACAAAGATAGTAATAATAGTAATATATAAATAAGCGATTGTCGAAAAGAATATTAATAAAAAGTGAATGAAAAAATTAATTATTATGAACAGTTAATATCAGTTCATTTCCCTTATACATTTCAACTTTATTAATTGAATTATCAGCTAATACAGCTTTGAAAGATAGTTTTTCCTTTTTCATGAATCCATTATTGGCATTTATTTCAGATTCCAGACATATAGTCTGAGTGTCATAAGAATTATCAATACTTTTATATTTCAATGTATAATCTGTTTTAATAAAAGTCCAGAAAGGAGCGACAAAATCGTGAAAAAACAATGCAATAGAATTAGCGACAAGATTTACCGGGAAAATATCTTTAATAATTAAATCATCATAAAATCCGAGTTGAACTTTATAGAAAGCAAGGAAGAAGCAGAAAAGCAATGATTTGTGAGATCCTTCAAAATAATTGAAATAATGAATATAACCATCATTATTGAAATAAGCCTTTGCTTTGGTTTTATGACAATAGATATATGATTTATTATAATAATCAGTCATAACTTCCCATTTTATTTTTTCAGATTTATTAAGAAAATGATAATAGACATTAAAATTCAATTCTTTTCCGGGAATAAAATGGAATGCATTATAAATAAGATTATTGATAACGATATTTGATACTTTCTGATTTTCAAGAGGTTTATCATAATATTTTAATTCATAATTTTGATTATTGTTTACAATATATGAAGCAATAAAATGATCTATTGTTTTTGAGCCGATATGCGGAGTTGATTGAATCTGAAAATGCAAATGAGGCTCGGGAGATCTGCCAGTATTACCGCAATATCCAATAATTTCACCTTTTCTGACAAAATCTCCCTTATGATAAAGAAGAGACCACGGTTTTAGATGAGATAATTTTGTATACAATCTGGGTGCATGTTTAATTATTATAGTATTTCCCCAGTTGTTTATCATGTTCACCTCCCCTATTTTATTATCTTCAATATATTCAACAGTTTCCTCAATATATCCGTCTGCCGGTGCAATTACAGGCTTGGCATAACAATAATAATCTTCACAATGATTTCCTTTACCCCTGAATGACTTACCTTTTTCATTTACAATGTTGAAATCCCATGCATGTTTCCAATCTCCTCCATGTGTAAATTTACTATTATGCCCCTGAGAAACATTCCATTCTCCCCAAAACGGAAGTGATAAAGGGAAATATATGGATTTTTCAAATCTTTTTTTTGAAATCTGATAAGAATAAAGATTTTTTTCAGGAGAATTCAACTGATAAATAACCGGTTGAATTCTAAGTTTGAATTTTGTTCTGAATTTTATTATATATAAAAACAAAAGTACAATTACGTTAAATGGTATCGAATAGACAGGTAATTGTAATCCTGACAACATCCCTGATGTTGCTACTGAAACAATAACAATCATAGGAGTAAGCATCAGTACCCAACAAAAAGACTGAAAAGATGGAATGATAAATATTCCTCCGATAGCAATTGCAGTCAAAATAAAATTAAAGCCTATATAATTATAACTCAATACAGAAATATCCGCTCCTATAAATTTATAAAAATACCATGCAGAATAAAATCCTAATAAAGAAAGAACAAATGATATTCTCGATGTAATTAACAATGCAATTGCAACAATTAATCCGGCAACTACACTAAACTGAAAGAAAATTGCACCCAATGAAACAAGGTATACCTTAATAGAAAGAGGAATATATATATTGTTTATTAAAGTATATTTAGATATCAGTACTTTTCCACCGATATAATAAAGACTGTTAAGATGATATATTCCTCTCTCACTAAGCTCAATAGCACTGAACTGACGTGATGCCAGAAGAATTATCCATACCGATACCATAAAAGGTAATGAAAGAAATGGGAGTCCGTATTTATATAATACACCTTCAATTGCTACTGTTACAAAGAAAGTAAGCATTGAAGCAAAAATAAGTAATAAGAAAAATTCAGGCCCGGGATTAAAAGCATTACCCAAGGCTAATCCGACAAATAACGAATTAAAGCCATAAGTTCCCCAGCGTATGCTGTTTTCGTTATAACCCATTATATATGCGGTAAGATTAGAAACCAATATACTTATTAAACCACTTGTACCTGCAAACGGATCAAAAAAGGAAACAACAAGAAGTGAAACTGAAAGTAATAATTTATTAGAGAATAATATATCAGAATAGCTATTAAATATGCCACGAATAAAAATTGACATTATATTTTTCATTCATTTTATATTAAATAACATTCATACATTTCAGTATTAATATAATTCTTCTGATATTCCAGACATTAATCCCATTACAAAAAATAATTATTTAATCAATTTAAGCCCGTCAAGAGCAGAAGAATCTGAAGGTTTAATTAATAAAGCCTTATTAAATAATATTTTTGCATCATTAAATTTTCCTAAATAATAAGTTATCCATGCATATAATATTGTAATATTATAATCAAGCGGATACTGATTTAAAGACTCCTGTAGATACTTTAATGCATTATGATAGTCCTTTTTTTCGTAATAAATTGAACCAATTTTATAATTAATCAGGGAATTTTTTGAATCAATATCAAGAATCTCTTTATATAACCTGATAACATCATCGGTTTTCCCTAATGCTGTTGCCGGACTGATATAACCAAGTTTTGCTTCAATAGAATAAGGCATAATATTAATTGCCTTCTGATAATAATTTACAGATTCATTATATTGTCCCAGCAGATAATTTAGCCACCCAAGACGAAGAACTACAGGATATGATTTTTCATCATAGATAGCTTTAATATCATCAATAGCTTTTGAATATTCTGCCTTATATTCATGAGTATAACTCTTATTAAAAGCATCCTGCAGTTTTTTCCAGTCCTGAGAATAGGAATTAGAAACTACAGTGCATGCAAAAAATAAAATAATTGAAATTTTTCTTATAGTTTCCATTTTAATCCTCCTATTAATAAATTGTTATGATAATTATTTATTTGTGTTTTGATTGGAACAGCATTTTCATAATACAAAAACTTACTTAATAAATTCACATACTGATAATGAAAGGAAAATTCTATATTACTACTTATACTGAAAGTTAATGATATTCCTGTCTTATATTTCATTATATCTGCCATATTATAAACCAAAGATGCATTCGCTTCAACATAATTAAGCATATCTCCATAAGTAATAAATGCATCAAACCAAAGTCTTGAAAATAATTTCATTCCGACTTTTTCTTCAACTACAACTCTTAAGACTTTTTTCTGTAAATGAGATGTTAAAGATGTTGAGATAAAATAATTAAGATTACCAAGCGGAAAATAACAAAGACTTAAACCGGCTTCATATTGTTCCAGATAATTCAGACCTGCATATACACCATAAAGTGAGAGGCGGGTTTTCTTTATATCTTTGGATATTGCTAAAGAATAAACATAATTACTGAATTTAGTATCCGCCTTTCCGTAAACCGGCATAATATCCAGAGGTACCTGGTTATTTAAGGTATATGATGAGTAAGTTATAGTATTTGAAACGACATTAATATAATGAAATGCAGGAGTTAAAACCAACCCTTTATTTAATACTATATCACTGTTTACATAGTACTCTGTCTGCTTGAGTTTATAGTTATCATTTTTATTATAGCTGTTAATGCTGTCGTAAAATAATATCTGCCTGGTTTTATCTATAGTCATATATAAAAATGAATGATTGAAACTTAACCAGGAAAAAATATTATGTTTAAATCCTAAAGATACATAATGTGTATTCCCGGTCAGGTCATATTGAGCAAATATATGTTTCCAGTTATTTTTGTTTTTCTGGTCTAAAGAAATCTGATTAGCAGTTGGATCATTACTTAAGCCTAAACCTGATTCGAGTGATATACTCTCAACAAATTTTCCATTTTTTATCTTAAGACGTTCTTTCATTTCATCAGGCAATTTCTTCCTCAATACCTTTGCATCATAGTCACGTCCCGCCCAAAGATAACTGTAATACATATTTTCAAGTAATTTTTCTTCTCCCGGATTGAACCAGTATGCATTTTCAAAATGTATTGCCGCTTTTCTGTAATTTTGCAGATTTAAGTAAGCTATGCCGGTACGATATCTCAGAAGGTAGTAATCAAGACCTAAATTAATACTATTTTCACTTAATCTGATAAGTCCTTTCCATTTTGCACTATTATACAAATCTATACTTTCGGCTTCAACCTTCGTGTAATTTGGCATATTCTGTGCCATAGAATAAAATATCATTAAGTTAATAATAATAAAAGTTAATATTTTTTTAATCCTGATTAGCTTTAAATAAGCTGAATATAATACATCTATAAATTCTGAATTTATTAATTTTAAATGTATAAACTTTACTTTTCTCAAAATAAAATACATTTTCAGAATGCGATATATAATTAAAACTTAATTTCACAAATCAAAAAATATAGTATGTTAAATCTTAATCTTTATAATTTTTAAAAAATTAATTAAGATGTTCCGGTAATCTTTCCAGAGCTGTGATTGAATTCATTGATTCATTTTCACGAATTATATGAACATTTGATTCGGTATCAATCATAACAATTTTGGGTCGAAGAGAAATAAACTGCATCCACTGCGTCATATTATATGCACCCACATTATGAATTACATAATTATCACCTCTGTTTAACAATGGCAAACACATATTTTCTCTTATTATATCAATATTCATACAAAGAGGGCCATAAATAATTGTATCTTCATAATATTGAGTAAATTCCTGTGCAGGAGTAAATTTATGATCGTACCATAATGAAGTGAAAAGAATATTTACACCGGCATCAATAATAGTTGCCCTTTTTCCTAATGATAATCTCTTATTAGCAAGAACAGTACCAACCAAAAAACCGGCATCGTCAATTAAGGCACGACCGCTTTCAAGTATTAGTAAAGGTAAATGTTCATGATCAAATTTATTTGCAATTAGAGCATTTGCTATTGCTTCTGCGTATTCATCGAATGATATGTTGGTATCTACTCCCGGAAAAAATGCACCCTTAAGAGTATTTTTAGAAGTAAAACCTCCACCTAAATCTACGTAACTTACATAATGATTGTATTTATTCTTAATACCAATCATCAGGTCAGCAAGTTTATTTATTGCCATA
>JAUZOY010000123.1 GCA_030706235.1 Bacteroidota bacterium
AAATATGTTGTATATGCATCAGGCAGCCAGGCATTAAAGAGATTTATAAATAAGTATAAATCAGGTAAAACTTTGAACAAAAGGCCGGATTATCAGAGTATAACCGAGAATATTTCTAATAAAGCCAACATCTTTCTCTATATAAATATGAGTAAGTCAGTAAATTTGAGCAAAGCCATAGAGAATAATCCGGGAAATTCAATAGCTTCGTTTATTGCCAACACTAATTTCCAGAATCTTGCCCTTGAATTCAATACAAGTGATGAAACATTCTACAATACGGGTTATATTACTTTTAATCAGGGAGACAATACGAAGCATGATTTTGAAGCTATATGGGAAACAAAACTTGATACAACAGTTCAAACAAAACCATTTGTATTTATCAGCAACAACAGTAATAATAGAGAAATAGCAGTTCAGGATGTATCCAACAATCTTTATCTTCTGGATAACGAAGGAACGATATTGTGGAAGAAGAATATTAAAGAAAAAATAATCGGAGATATAAATGAGATTGATTATTATAAAAATGAAAAATATCAGTTTCTGTTCAATACAGCAAATTATATACATCTGATTGACCGTAATGGCAATGAGGTTGAAGGATATCCGATAAGGTTAAATGCGTCCTCATCCAATCCCTTACTGGTGGTTGATTATAAGAATGACAAGAGTTACAGGATACTTGTGGCATGTAATAACAGGAAGATTTATAACTATACAAAAGAAGGGAAATTAAACAAGGGTTGGAAATATACATATCATGAGAATCCTATCTCAGGACAATTCCAATATTTTAATTTTGATGATAAGGACTGCATATTTATCACTGATAATAAGGGGAAAGTTATAGTTCTTGACAGCAAGGGAAACATCAGGTCGAATCCGGGAAATAAGATTGTTAAATCGTATAAGACCAAATTTTTTATTGATGTTTTGCCTGGAAGGAATAAAACACGTATCGTAACAATTGACAGTTCCGGCACAATCTATTCAATTTATCCTGACTGGAGGATTCAGAAAGACAAAATAACGGGGTTGAATCAATCGCCATATTTCTATTTCAAAGACATAAATAATGACGAGAACAGGGAGTTTATATTCATCAGCAATAAACAGGTTAAAGCATTTGATCAGAGTAAAAAACAAATATTTTCACTCAATATAAACTTTACTTCAACTTATGAACCCGACTATTACCTACTTCGTGACAACATAGGAAAGATCGGGCTGGTAAATACTGAAGACAAGGAAATATATCTTATCAATAATAAAGGGAAAATAGATGAAGGGTTTCCGCTGAGAGGAAGTACTCCTTTTGTGATTGAAGATCTGAATAATAATGATATTCCTGATCTTATTGTCGGAAGTGACAGTAAGGTTATAGTTTATGAACTTCAATAAAGAAGGTTAAAAGGATTATTTTAATTTTTTACAATTAAGGAATAAGTTTTCGTATTGACTGACAATAGCAGGCCATGAATAAGTTGTACTGATTTTGGTTTTATTTTCCTCTATTTTGGAAAACTCATTTTGTTTATGATAAGATTCCAGCACATTTTTAATGTCATCTTTTGTATTAAAATATATGGCATCGTCAGCAAGAATGGATTTATTAAAAATATTATTGTGGGCACAGACAAGACATGAAGTAGCCATAGCTTCAAGAAGAGATGGATTTGTACCGCCTACAGAATGACCATGAAAGTAGAGGTTTGAGAAGTATCGCAGATTGTCTATTATCCTGTTGTCATAAATTGCTCCGGGGAATATAATCCTTTGATCCCTATACTTGTCTTTAATAAATCTTCCGTAAGTTGTATTATTGTTTCCGATTACGAGGAATTTTCTTTGGGTATCGGATCCAGTCAGTCCGTCGAGAATAGTTTCAATATTGTTTTCAGGTTCGAGACGAGCAATAAGCATATCGAAATTATATTTTTCGAGGCCGAAATTTAACAAAACACTTTCGTCAGGCTCAGTGAAAAGCTTTGCTCCATATGGTATGTAGACAGATTCTTTATTGAATTCTTCTTTCAGATATTTTTGAATGCCGGTTGAGTCGGCTACAAGGACATCACTTGTTTTTACGGCAAGACGTTCGGCATACTTAAGGAATCTGCGGACTTTAGGAGAATACTTTGTACGTTTCCATTCGAGACCGTCCATGTTTGTAATAATCACCGGAGATGAAGGAAGTAACCACCCCCAAACAGAACTGCTTGTATAGCCAAGTTGAAGTATAACATCAAATTTACGACAGCGACTATCAAGTATGCAATTGAAATCATAGATAAACTGTCCGGCAGTACCTATTCTGCTCTCAGCATCATAGCAATGGATGATATTAACTCCATTCCAGATTTTTTCACGGTAAGGGTGATTGTGGGAATTATAAACAAAGACCTCATGACCATTTTTCACAAGACCAAGAGAAAGATTTTCGGCAAAAGCCTCAAACCCTCCATAATTGTTTGGGATACCACGAGTTCCAAGTATTGCAATTCTCATCACATTGATATTTTACAGGTCGGCAAAAATAGTTAAATTATAGATAGATTGAGGGAAAAAAATTAATCAGGTATCCCGTACTTATCCTGACCTTTTCCCGATCTTAAGTTATGTAAAATGCATTAAACGTTATTTAATAATCTGCCCTGATAATTCATGATAAAGATTCAGTGCAAAAGAATCTGTCATGCCGCTTATATAATCCAGAACCAGTTGTATTTTCTTGTAATTAAGGTTATTATAAGCGTCTATTTTAGATGCATATCTGTAATGTGGAGATATCAATTCATAAAACTTCGATTCTTTTGTTTTGGGATCATCTCTCTTAGCTGATAATACAGAAGAAATAAATTTATTTAACAAAAACGACATTGCAGCTTCACCAACTAATTCCATCTTCAATACACTCTCATGCTGAAAATTATAAATACTTAGTTTTTT
This sequence comes from Bacteroidota bacterium, assembly GCA_030706235.1. Classification (GTDB taxonomy): domain Bacteria; phylum Bacteroidota; class Bacteroidia; order Bacteroidales; family GWE2-29-8; genus JAUZOY01. Next base: position 2,956 of record JAUZOY010000123.1, read on the forward strand.
GAATGCTTTTCTTAATGCTGATGCTTCAGAAGCTAAAATCAGGTCCTCATCAAATTCTCCTGAAAGAATAGTATCGTGTCTGTCCAGAAATGTTTCTGTAGCTTTAAGTAGCATATAAGATTGTACTCTTATTCTGAAATTCTGAACCAACAGAATTAATTTCTGAGGAAAATCAGACGGTATTTTTTTCTTGATGTCATCTAAAATGCCTATAAAATTTTCACAGTTTGTATTTTTTAACTCTGTAGTCATTGTATCCATCAGCAATTCCTCTGTAATTATATGCTTTTTGCATCCATCTTCAATATCTGACACAGAATATGCAATATCATCTGCGGCTTCAAGTAAAAAAACCAAGGGGTGACGATTGTTGTTTAATTCAAGCACATTATTAATTTCTTCAAAATCTGCTTTCTCTGACTGAAAATATCCAAACTTTTTGTAACTTATTTTCTTGCTTTCTTTTTTATTTCCTTCAATTGATGATTTAGGATATTTAATCACACTTGCAAGTGTAGGGTATGTTAAATTATAACTAAAGCCATCACTGCTGAGCCCCAGTTTTCTTAAAATCCTGAATCCTTGCACATTTCCATCAAAATTTGTAAAATCGTTTATTTCTTCCGTTGTAAAATCCTTACAATAATTACTACGGTTTTGTTCATTTCTGAAAAATTGCTGAATGCTTTCTTCCCCATAGTGTCCGAATGGCGGATTACCTAAATCATGTATAAATCCAGCTGTAGCAAGAATTGAACAGATGCTGCCTCTTTGTTTTTCATCCAATTTTCCATGTTCAATTAATTCATTTTCGACTCCCAGCCCAATCCCTTTTGCAAATGTTGATACTTCAACCGAATGAGTAAGCCTTGTACGAATGAAATCATTTTTATCCATTGGAAAAACCTGCGCTTTATCCTGCAACCTTCTAACATGCGGAGATAATATTACTCTTGAATAGTCATTCTCAAAAGCATTCCTGTAATCCAGAACATTTCTTTTTGAAGTAGTTTCTCTGAATCTACGGGGGTTAAGCAATGTGTTCCATCTTTCTTTCATACTTTTATTCTTAAATTTTCAAATCTGACTTTTTATATTATAAAAATTCTTACAATCCCTGACCGGTATTATCGGATTGTTTTGTTTTCTGGTCGTCGTTGGAAATTGTAGCCCGTGTTTTTTTAACCTGAGCAGTAAGATTACCGATTCGATAAGAAATATTGATACGCAATTCGTAAGGCTTGATGATGTGTACATCGGTATGCTGATAGAAAGTAGGATTACCGGTAATAGTATTATATCCGTTAGTAGTGATGTCGATGTGAGATTTCGGCAAGTAAACACCAACCAAAGAGATATTTAGTTTTTTGTCAAGAAAATCTTTAGATAAAGCAGTATATGTATGAACAAAAGAGGATTGAGAACCCTGTAGATTAACCTGAGGGAGATTGGCACCACCACCAAAGCTGATACGGAAATTTTTAGGAAGAATAAGGCTGCCACCAAAATACATATGGCCAGTGAAACCTGTATTGGACATATTATAAGAATTGCTCTTCAAATCTACATAACCTACATCGGCATTAAGATAGAAATTAAGCCATGTAAGTCCGCTATAGCTACCAAAAGCATTAAGAAATAGTTTGTTATTATGGCCGATGTTTCCATAAGTTATTTCCTGAATGTTGCTACCTGGTCTGATGAAAGAGTATTGTTCGATTGCATTATTGATGAAAGTATAAGTTAATTCGGCAGAGATGTTATACTTTGAAGCGAAACGGCTATAACCCAAAGAGATATTATGGTTTTTTTCAGGATCAAGATCGGGATTTCCATAAGTAATGTAGTTTGGGTCGCGACGATCGACATAAGGACTTAAATAACCAATTCCAGGACGCTGGATGCGCATATTATAACCAAGTTTTAAAGTCTGCATGGAGGGTAACTGATATGAGAAAGTAACTGAAGGGACAACAACACCATAATCACTGTTGAAAGTGGTATCCTGATTTGTAATATGTTGCAAGGTATATTCATATCTTATACCGGGTTTAAAGCCAAATTTACCAAAGTTAGCTGTATAACTAAGATAAGTACCAATGATATCCTGATTGTTTTTAAAGAAAGTGTTATACTGACTTTCCGGGTAAAGGGAATAAGGGTAATCCTTAGTAAAGTTAAAAAATTTGTATTGTTCATTTGAAAAGCTTTCGTTGAGACGCAAAATATATTTTGCACCAACTTCGAGAGTTTTGTCTTTTCCAACAGGGTTTGAAAAATCAACCTGAAAAGTATGTTCATTTGAAGAAGCATCATTATTACTTTTACTCCATTGAGCCAAACCGATTTGAGGGATAGAATGAAAGAGAGGATCAATGGTATTTGTGGCTTCGTAGTTACTATTATTAGGTGTATTGCTCCATTTATAAGAAAGGGTTACGGATTCACCTTTTTTATGAAAAGAATGCTGATAATCTGTACCTAAATCTGTTGAGCCCCAATTCTGACGCTGAGAGTTTGATTGAGAATAAGCAAATCCGCCGGTTTGTTCAGAATTTGTATTTGGAATGTATCCATAATTGTTAGTAAAGGCAGAATTATCGCCATGCTGATTTCCAAAATGGCGGTTGAAAGAAACAGTCAGAAGATTTAAAGAATCTATTTCATAACTAAGTTCACCCTGGCCAAATTGAGCAGGGACATTGTTTTTAACAGAAGCGACCTGATGTACAGCATAATATTGCGGGGTATAAGAATCACTCTGATAGACATTTCTATCAGAAGTAGTAGTTACCTTAGAAGGGACAAAGTTTGAAAAATTATAATTACCTGAGAAGCTGAATTTTCCTGTTTGAGCAGCAATGTTAAGACCAGTACCAAACAAACCCATACTACCAGCCTGAGTATTAACAGTAGCAGAATAACCTTTGGCATTAGACATCTGAGCTGTAACAATATTAATAATACCCCCTACCCCTTCAGCATCGTATTTGGCTCCCGGTTGTGTGATGACTTCAATGTTTTTAATCATATTAGCAGGAAAGCTTTTGAGTATCTGCCCGGGATTGTCATTGAAAAGATTTGAAGGTTTACCATTAAGGAATATTTTAAAATTTGAAGAACCTTTTAACTGAATATTGTCCTGCCCATCGACAGTAATCATCGGCACCTTACGCATAAGATCGAGAGCAGTAGAGGCTTTAGCTTCAGGGTCCTGTTCAGCATCATAAGTTATTTTGTCTATAGTAGCTTTGACAAGAGGTTTTGTAGCAACTACATTAACACTTTTAAGCATTTGTTTGTTATCAGACATTTTAAGTTTACCAAGCTGAACGACCTTATGTTCGGGATTAACAAAGAAATTTCTTTTAAGAGTTTCTTTTCCAATAAAAGAAATTATCAGGATATACTTACCTGAATTTTTGATTTCTCCATTGAATTTACCATCGGCATCACCGGCAAAACGAGAAATAACAATATCAGGTTTATTTTCTAAAACTACAGAGCATGTAATATAAGGAAGAGTTTCGGAAGTAACAGAATCGATTACTTGTCCTTTGACCAGATATTTTGCAGTTATATTCTGAGCGTTGAGAATAAACGGGAACAAAAATATAAATATAAAAAGAATCTTTTTCATTTAATAATGAATTAATTATGTTATAAACAAATTATTTTATCTTAAAAAATATTTAATGAAATATTAATTTGAAAAGAGGTGCAAATGTATAAACTAAATTCAAAACGGTTAACTGTTAACTGTTAATTTTTTAAGCACACTTTTTCAATGTCTATCCAGTATGAGAGGGAGTATAAATTTGTTTATCTAACTTTTAATCCTGTCAGGATCAAAAAACTGACATGAGAAGAGAAATTAATTAAATCCTGTCAGGAGAAAAACCTGACAGGATTAGAATTGAAAATTTATTTTGAAATGGAATTGTAAGTTCTGTCCCAGTCTTTCCAGATGGGTTCGTAACCTTGCTTTTGGATCATTTTGAATACTTCGTCGCAGGATCTGGCGTCATTTACAACAAATTGTTCCAATGCTTGGGGTTCGACTGCATATCCGCCGGGATTTGTTTTAGAGCCGGCACTAATAGAGGTTATACCGAGTTTTATAATATTGTCTCTGAATTTAGGTGTTTCTCTTGTAGATATAGAAAGCTCTACATCATTATTGAATAATCTGTAAGCACAAATTAACTGAACAAGATCGCTGTCAGTGACATGCTGATATTGGAATTCGACTCCAGATGCAGGACGGATTCTTGGAAAAGAAATTGAATATTTAGTTTGCCAGTATGTTCTTTGCAAATAATCGAGATGGACAGCACAGTAAAAAGAATTTGCACGCCAGTCGTCCAAACCAAGAAGTACACCCAAACCGGCTTTGTGCATATGGCTAGCTCCTATTCTATCGGGAGTTTCGACTCTATATTGATAGTGCGATTTTTTTCCTTTAGGGTGATAATAGTTGTAGTTTCCCTGATTGTAAGTTTCCTGATAAACCAGAACAGCATAAACGCCTTCATTGTGAAGAGCAAGGTATTCATCCTGATCAAGAGGTTGAACTTCCATAGAAATGTTAGAAAAGTATGGTTTTACAATTCTGATAGCATTGATGAAATAATTCAAATCAACAATATTGTCAGCTTCACCGCTCACAAGCAGGATATGGTCGTAGCCTAAAGCTTTAATTGCTTTAGCTTCAATCAATATTTCTTCATCAGTGAGAGTTTTTCTTTTAATTTTATTTTTAAAACTAAAGCCACAATAAATGCATCCGTTGTAGCAAACATTACTGAGATACAAAGGAGCATACATCTGAACGGTTTTACCAAAACGTTTAAGAGTTGCATTTCTGCTAAGAGCAGCCATTTGTTCGAGATATGGTTTTGCAGCAGGAGAAATCAAAGCTTTGAAGTCTTCCAATGAAGGTTTAGATGTAGACAAGGCAATATCGACATCCTTTGGAGTTTTACTATAAATACTACTCTTTACCTCATCCCAGTTATAATTCTGAAGTATATTATAAATTGTCATAACTCAAATTAAATTTAAAATTACCGGCTTTGGTTAAGTCAGCATCAAACATTTTCAAAATTAGTGTATTAATCATTTAAGAATTCAGTGAGCGGGCTTGAAGCAACAGCAATAGATGAATCCTTAGCCAGACCGGCTTCAAAAGCCAATCGACCGGCAATTACAGCATTTTTGAATGCAATTGCCATTTGCGAAGGGTTGTTAGCAGCAGCAATTGCAGTGTTTACAAGAACAGCATCAGCACCTATTTCCATAGCTTTAGCAGCATCAGAAGGAGCGCCTATTCCGGCATCGACAATTACAGGCAAATTAGCCTGCTCAATAATAATTTGAAGGAAATCAATGCTTTTAAGGCCTTTGTTACTTCCAATAGGAGAGCCGAGAGGCATAACAGCAGCAGCGCCGGCACTTTCAAGAAGTTTGCAAAGTACAGGATCAGCATGAACATAAGGAAGAATGTTGAACCCTAGTTTTGCTAATTCTTCAGTAGCTTTTAAAGTTTCGATGGGGTCAGGAAACAAGTAACGAGGATCAGGATGAATCTCAAGCTTCAACCAGTTTGTTTCAAGCGCCTCTCTTGATAATTGAGCTGCAAATACTGCTTCTTTAGCTGTTCTTACTCCCGAAGTATTTGGAAGGAGAGTAATTGTACCGGATTTAACTGACGAGAGCATTTCATCGTTTTGGTTATCCGAATCCACTCTTTTTAATGCGACTGTAACCATTTCTGATTCTGAAGCTAAGATAGCTTTTTTCATTTCATCTGAAGATGAAAACTTACCGGTTCCTAAGAACAATCGCGACTTAAATGTTTTACCTGCTATTGTTAACATGGTTGTTTAGTATTATATTTAATCTTTCTATAAGTTCTTTAATATTATTTTTATTTGAAAACATTCCTGAAACTGCAATTCCAAATACTCCCGAAAGGGCTAAATCCTTTACATCAGATTCGATAATTCCTCCAATTGCATAAACAGGGATTTCAATATTTTTGCTTTTCATTAATTCAATAATGTTTCTGTAACCTTCAAGTCCAAGTACAGGACTGAGATTTTGCTTAGTATTTGTAAAACGGAACGGACCCAA
>JAUZOY010000124.1 GCA_030706235.1 Bacteroidota bacterium
ATAAGATATTAAAACATTTCTGTCCTGAATCTCCGGAAGTATTGAATTTTTACAGAGGAAATATTGTCCTTGATGAAAATGGAGAAGCAATTGTTGAACTTCCAGATTATTTTTCTTCAATCAATATTAATTATTCATATCATTTAACTCCAATAGGAAATTCTGCTCCAAATTTATATGTTAAGGAAGAAATTAAAGATAATAAATTTGTTATCGGAGGAGGTAAATCCGGTATGAAGGTATCATGGGAAGTATATGCAGAAAGAAATGATTTATACATGCAAAAACATCCAAATTCAAAAACTGCAGTTAAAGAAAAATCTAAATCAGAAAAAGGGAAATATATTAACCCTACATTTTATGGTAAATCTGACGAATATAGAATATATGGAGCTAAAAAGAAGATTATAAATAGTAATGAAAGAATAACAAATAATTTAAAACTTATAAATCCTGATAATAGTAGGAAAAATAATAATGTTAAAATCGAAATGAAAAGATAAATTTTAAATCATATAAACTAAAATCATAATAGTTCTATGATAAATGTTTGTGATGATGATTAGAGATTTAATTGATATATACGGCTTTAATAGGGAGTTAGTGCGGCTTTAGTACCAAATTAATACAGAGTTCTTAGAGAAAAATTATTAGTGATTAATATTTTTGGCTGACTTATTTTTCACGCAAAGAGCGTAAAGGATAAACGCAGAGAACGATGAGAAATGGTGGATGTGTTGGTATGATGATGAATCAGGGATCGGAGCTCAGGCATTACTTTTCCCAATCCTGGAATTACAAACCAAGAAACTAATATCAAAGACAGTCACCCTGAAAGATCGTAACGGACAGCTGAGAACAATAACCCTTGTTGTAGAAGGACCTGTAAGTGTGATTGGCTGTACTACCAAAGAGAAAGTATATGAAGATAATGCAAACCGAGCAATATTGATCTATTTAGACAGCAGCAAAGAACAGGATATTAGAGTTATGGATTATCAGAAACTACATAGAGCCGGACTTGTAGAATATCAAAAAGAAATACTTCTGAGTGAGAAACTCCGTAACATGCAAAGAGTATTGGAACCAATCAAGGTAATAAATCCATATGCAACCATGATAGACATTCCATCAAATAATCTTAAAAGTTAAGCCATAGTAAAGCTATGGTTAACCTATTTTGAGATCATTATTTTATTGGTTATTCTTTCGTCTCCATTAGTCATTTGAATGAAGTAAATCCCTGAACTTAACCCTTCGGCATTCCATTGCAATGTATAAATTCCGGAAGTCATTTTCTGATTTAATACAGATGCAATTCGGTTACCCATAATATCGAATATATTAATTTCTGTATTTGAAAGGTATTTAACAGAGAAATCAATATTTAGCTGATTCATTGCGGGATTTGGATATGTTGATAAGGAAACAGATGAAGTGGTTACTTCTTTTATTCCATCGGATGCAATAGTAATTTGCTGACATGATTTGTCTGTTTCTTGTGTTGTCTGATCAGAAACAGTCATGCAAACTGTGTAAGTTCCCGGAGAAGAGTATTCATGTACAGGTTCAGTGGTTGTAGAATCCGAACTATTATCTCCAAAATTCCAATCAACTCTGGCAGGGTCACCTAATGCTGTACCTTTATATGAAACGGGATAGCTGTTTGCCTTAAAAGTGTCATTAACAGAGAAAACAAACCTACATTTTATTTTATTAATAGTTGGGTCTATATTAACGAGATCGAAGAAATTAGCTTTGCACCCTTCTTCTGTTTTGATCTTGAGATGTACCATATAAACACCTGTACCGGAATATGTATATTTTGTATTTCGGGTAGTTGATTTTCCGGAATTGTCACCAAAATCCCATACATAAGTATTTTTATTCCCTATTGACATATCAATGAAGGTGACTGTTTTTTTATTTACATCAATAACTTTTGTAAAGTTGGCATGGCATTTTGTAGTATCAGCACCTACTTTAACATATTTACATTTTGTGCTGTAACATTTTTTACTTTCATTCCATACTGTAAGACAAACATTATAAAATCCTGCTGTACTATATTTATGAACAGTGTTTTTCTGAAGTGATATTTGATTGTCACCAAAATTCCATAAAGAATGTGTAAGGTTTTTACCTAAAGAAGAATTGTTGAAATAGACTTTATTGGTTGCCAAATCAGAATAGTATTCAAATTTTGCATTGCAATCATCATCGGTTGATTTTATAGAAACCATTTTCTTTACTGTGCTCACACAATTAGTTGCAGAATTATAAATTATAAGATTTACTTCATATAGTCCATCATATTGATAAACATGAGAAGGATTCTTTACAGATGAAGTGTTTGCATCACCAAATGACCAATACCAGTTAGTCGGATTTCCAACTGATGAATCAGTGAATGCAACTGTATTACCTGAAACACTAAAAGTGAAATTTGCCAGGCATGAATTTGAAGAGCTGCCTACAGAAATATTTTTGCATGCTTTGCTTTGACAATTTGAGATAGAGTTGATTTTAGTCAGGCAAACATTATAATATCCTGAAGAAGGGAATAAATGATAAGGGGCAACTTCGTTGGACTTGAAGCCATCAGATATATCCCAGAAACAATTGGTGCTTTGGATTGCAGTATTGATGAATGTAATACCATTTCCTGTTGCATCAGGTTTTATTCCGAAATCAACTACCGGATGCGGATATACATTTACTCTGAAAACAAAAGATGTATCTTTACATCCCATATTATCTATTAGCACGTGACGATAGTTACCTGATGTTGAAATATTAAATACAGAATCTGCCAGAGAGCCTTTTACAAGTATTCCATCTTTTAACCATAAATAGTAAAATCCCTGACCAGTATTTTTTGCCATTAATCTTACAGAATCTCCATTACAGAAAGTTAATGTATCGCTTGCAATAGCTTTTGCTGTATTTTTTTTGTTAACACTTATAGTTAATGAAAAAGTAGCAGAACATGTAAGATATGTAGCCGTAATTTTATAGGTAGTTGTAGATGTAGGGTTAACAGTTATTGATGCAGATGTAAGGTTATTATTCCATTTAAAAGTAGTATTTGCTGTTCCCGGAGCATTAGCTGTCAGAGTCAGTGTTTCGCCATAACAGATCTTATATTTGGGAGCTGATATGTATGGAATGAATGTAGAACATGGATCTGACGCGTTAAGTGTTTGAAGAATAGCACCCGAAGCTCCGGCAACATAACCTGTATTAACGTCAGTAAAGAATAGAGATTTCCCCAGGTTTGTAATGAAAGGAGCTTCACTCCATGTCGCTCCTGCATCATATGTCCTGTAAATGAACGGTTGATTTGCAACAAGAGCAAATCCTATATTCAGATCAGTAAATTTAATTGATGTGAAATTGTAGTTTGATGCATTAGCTGAAAGTGATAGTTTTACAAAAGTTATCCCTCCGTCAGTTGATTTAAGTATAACACCATTTCCGGCAATATATATTGTATTTTTGTTTGTAGAACAGATTGAGTTTAAATTTGCAGTGGTAACAGTTGATGATACTGCTGACCATGTAGAGCCTGTATCGATTGATTTAAATATCATACCATTATTTCCGGCAGCAAAACAACTTACAGATGATACATAAGCAACATCATTAATGCTTGCATTTGTGATTCCTGAAACTGTGGACCATGTATTACCTCCGTTTTTTGTAATGATCATTGTATTCCCTTCGCCTGCTGCCAAACCTTTAATGGAATCTACAAAAAACAATGAGTTGATATTGGTATTTACGGGTACTGTTAGTTTAGTCCAGTTTTTACCGCTGTTAACTGTTTTAAGAATGGTGCCGTTTGCTCCGGCAATATAACCTGTTGTAACTGTAGGAAAATAAACGGATTTGAATTCGTTGGTATTTCCCGAAGTAACAGGAGTCCATGTTTTGCCTGCATTTGCAGTTGAGAGTATATTTCCTCCGGCTCCTACTGCATAACCATTATTTAAATCAGAAAAGAAGATACGGTTTATATTAAAAATATTTTGTCCTGTAATAATTAACCAACTTACAGCTCCATTAGTTGTTTTATAAATTATTCCATTATAGCTTACAGCATATGCTGTACTATTATCCAGAAAATATGGATTTAATTCATAGGTTCTGTTTGAGACTTTTTTCCAGGTTTTGCCACCATCTGTAGTTGAATAAAAACATAAAACAGAAGCAGCAAATCCATTGGTTGAATTTATAAAATGAATGTTAGTAAAGGCTGCTTTAGACGTATCGGCCGGGTTTGAAGTCCAGCTCTGACCTGCATTAGTAGTTCTCAGAATCACACCGTTATTTCCAACAATACAACCTGTAACTTTGTCCGCAAAGGAAATGTCATTAAGATTATCGGTAGCAGGAGTATTAATAGAGACCCATGTTTTACCTGCATCAGAAGTTTTAAATATTTTACCTTTATCTGCAGTTATAAAGCCGTTAAGACCATCAATAAAATATATTGAGGAAAGAATGGAAGGAAATAAATTTTGAATTGTCCAATTTATCCCACCATCATTGGTTTTGAAAACATTATTTGCAGATATTGCGTATCCATGAATAGAATCTGTGAAAAAAAGATGTTTAATTTCATCAGTTACATTAATTGATAGTTTATTCCATGTTGTTCCCCCATCTGTTGTTTTAAAAACAGAACCTTCTGTCCCGGAAATATAAATTGTAGTTTTGGTTGCATAGAAAACATCAAAAAGGTTAAGATTGGTTATGCCCCGTTTCAGAGTTAAAGTTGAACCGCTATTAGTTAAGTGTATAATAGTTCCAAAAGTACCAACTGCATACCCGTCATTAATATCATAAAATTTAACTGTATTAAGATTATTGCCCTGAGGCAATGGATTTTGCCATGTCCAGACACTTTGTGCAAACAAGGAAATGTTTAAAAATAAAATTGTTATTATAGATAAGAAGGTAATTCTTGTTTTCATCTTCAATGATATTTATAAATAAATAAGTTTGATTTACTTATTACATATAAAAGAAGATAAAGGTTGCATTAATAAGAAAAATAGTTATTAATACCTAAATTGTGACCTTTTATATTCAGAAAAGCAACTTTTAGAAACGGGAAAAGAACATTAATATATCTTCAGTGCGGGAATCCCAGAAATTATAATTATGTTCTGCTTTATCATCAATAAATAAGGAATGTTTCAGATTTGAATTATATTTAACAAGGTCTTTATAAAAAATTTCAGACTGGTTGTATGGCACAACTTTATCTTTTTTGCCGTGAGAAATGTATAGAGGAATTTTTATTTTGGATGCATTTAAAAGTGGGTTATCCACACCTTTCCATCTGTCAGGAAACTTAGTAAAATCGCCGTAATATTCTTTCATAAGATTATCTTTGGGCATTTTTGTCTGGTCGTAATCTCCCGACAAACAAGCACATGCAACAAATATGTTTTTAGTGTAAATAGCCAATAGTGCAACTCCGCGGGCACCTGTAGAAATACCATATAAATAATTTTTCTGACCATTTTTCAATAGATAAAAATGGTCTTGAATAAAAGGTATTATTGAATCAGTCAAAATAATTCTTGTAGGAAATTTTTTCCATTCCTTATGAGTTTCTTTGTAAATCCTGCTATGGTAAACACTTTTACCCATCTCAGGTTTTATAAGACAATAACCTTTTGATAATGCCTTGTCGCAAAAGGAAGATTTATCACAACAATCATTCCTGCTAAAATTCCATCCCGGCAGCATTAGAATTGTTCCGTTAACTTTTCCTTCAGGGTAAGAAATATCAACAGGAATACCACATATAATTATAGTTGTATCTTTGGGAGTATTAATATACACACGGCCGTATGTATTTACAGGTATAAAATATATGAAAATTACTGTAATCCAAAAATATATTATAAACCAACTTCTCATAATTCAAAACTCAAAACTAATCATTGATCACTTAGAATGTCTTTCTTTTAAAGTCTGAAGAACATCATTTAAAGGCATGCCTCTTGAAACAAGCAAAACAAGTAAGTGATAAATCAGGTCGGCAGTTTCATTTCTGAAATCAACATCGTTAGAAAGCATGGCTTCAATAACTAATTCAACAGCTTCTTCACCTACTTTTTGTGCAATTTTGGGTGTTCCTTTTTTGAAAAGACTGCATGTATATGAACCTTCCTGTGGGTTGGCTTTTCTATCATTAATTAAGTTTTCAAGATATCTCAGGAATGCAAGATTATCATTATTCTTTTCCCTGAAACATGTATCATCTCCATTATGACATACAGGACCTGAAGGAATTGCTTTTACAAGTATTGTATCATTATCACAGTCTTCCATCATTTCTTTTACTTTAAGGAAATTACCCGATGTTTCACCTTTGGTCCACAATTGTTGACGCGAACGGCTGAAGAATGTTACAAGTCCTTCTTTTTGTGTTTTTTCCAATGCTTCCTGATTCATATATCCGAGCATCAATACTTTCATTGTTTCTGCATCCTGTACAATTACAGGAACAAGGCCATTATTTTTAGAGAAATCAATTTTCATTATCTTACAGGTATGTTATTGTTTTTTAAATAATTTTTCAGCAAAGGTATAGGAATTTCATTATAATGGAAAATGCTGGCAGCAAGTGCAGCATCAGCTTTGCCTTCACGAAACACTTCTACAAAATGTTCCATAGTTCCTGCACCACCGGAAGCAATTACAGGTACATTTACTATTGATGAAACAGTCTTTGTAAGTTCAATTGCAAATCCGTTTTTTGTGCCATCATGATCCATGGATGTCAGTAATATTTCTCCGGCACCACGATTAACAACTTCTTTAGCCCATTCTATTACATCAATTTCTGTTGGAACTTTTCCTCCGTTAATATGTACTTTCCATTTATCATTGTATTTTTTAGCATCAATAGCAACTACTATACACTGGTTACCGAACTGAAGTGCAAGTTTATCAATAAGAGAAGGGTTTTTAATAGCTGAAGTGTTAATTGAAATCTTATCTGCCCCGTTTGACAGTAGTGCTTCAACGTCAGCTACGGAATTAATGCCACCTCCTACAGTAAAAGGTATATTTATCTCTTTGGCAACCCGAAGTACAAGTTCTTTAAGTGTAGTCCTTTTTTCATTAGTTGCCGTTATGTCAAGGAAAACAAGTTCATCTGCACCCTGTTCTGCATACAATGCTCCGAGTTCCACTGCATCACCTGCTACTCTGAGGTTTTCAAAGTTTACCCCTTTTACTGTCATCCCATCCTTTACATCCAGACATGGGATTATTCTCTTAGTAAGCATATTTAGTTCTTAAAATTCAGGCAAAGGTATATAAATACTTTTTATTTAAATGGTGAGTTTGGTTCTTTCGCCATATGATTATAAACTATTTTATCCATCATTGCAGGAAAAAGTTTATTCAGTAAAACAGTAAGTTTTCCCTGGGCTGTAAGTACAATTGTTCTTTTTCTTTTCTCTATTGCATCAGCAACATGAATGGCTACATCCTGAGCCGACATCATTTTGTCTTCATCACGTGGAGATTCTGATTGTTCTGATCCGTCTTTTGTAAGTGCTGTATTGCGAATATTAGATGCTGTAAAACCTGGACAGGCAGTTAGAACATGTAGACCTTTTTTCAGGTTTTCTGTTCTGAGTACTTCGAGAAATCCCTGCATAGCAAATTTTGATGCAGAGTAACCTGTTCTGCCCGGAAGACCTCTGTATCCGGCTATTGATGATATTCCAACAATACTTCCTCTTTTTTGAAGAATGTATGGTAGAGCATATTTGGTACAGTAAACTGTTCCCCAGAAGTTCACATCCATTAATCTTCGGATTACATTAAGTTCGAGTTCTTCGAATAATGCACGCATAGATATACCTGCATTATTGATAAGTATATCAATTGTACCAAAATATTTTACAGTTTGTTCAATAAGGTTTATACAATCTGATTCATTACTGACGTCAGATGTAATTACCAGAATCCGGCTTGAGTTGTTAACACCAACTTTTTTTTCTGATGATTGGTCAGCGAGTTGTTTTTTTAATTCATTTAGTTTTTCTTCATTTCTGGCAGCTAAAACTACTTTTGCTCCACGTTTGTAACATTCAGTAGCCAGAGCTTTGCCGATTCCTGAAGATGCTCCTGTTATTATGATTACTTTATCTTTCATAAAAATAATAAAACCTCAAAGGATTTCATAACCTTTGAGGTTTAAAGATTATTAGTTTTAAAATAATTTAAGCATCAATTTTAGCATATTTAGCATGCTTTTCGATAAATTCTCTTCTTGGAGGAACATCGTCACCCATAAGCATAGAAAAAATTCTGTCTGCTTCTGTAGCGTTATCTATAGTAACTTGTCTAAGGGTTCTCAGTTCCGGATTCATTGTAGTCATCCACAATTGTTCTGCGTTCATTTCTCCAAGACCTTTATATCTTTGAATATGTATTCCACTTTCTTTACCTGCGGCTGCAAAATCATTTACAATTTTTTGCCTTTCAGCTTCTGTCCAGCAATATCTTTCATCTTTGCCTTTTTTGATAAGATAGAGTGGTGGAGTTGCAATATAAACATAACCATTTTCAATAAGATCTCTCATATAACGGAAGAAGAATGTAAGAATTAGTGTCGCAATATGGCTACCATCGACATCGGCATCCGTCATGATAATTATTTTGTGATATCTAAGTTTGTCGAGATTGAGGGCTTTGGTATCATCTTCAGTACCAATATAAACACCAAAGGCAGTAAATATATTTTTTATTTCTTCACTATCGAAGATTTTATGAGGCATTGCTTTTTCGACATTAAGAATTTTACCTCTGAGGGGTAAAATTGCCTGGAATTTTCTGTCACGTCCTTGTTTGGCTGTTCCACCAGCAGAATCCCCTTCGACGAGA
>JAUZOY010000125.1 GCA_030706235.1 Bacteroidota bacterium
GAATAGCGTGGATAATTAGGCTAAAAACGATTTGTGCTGTATCCTCATTCATTCCTGGGAGCCAACCATCATGGACTTGGGCGATTTGTTTTGCAAGATGTTGCAGGCGCTTTTTTACTAAATTTACTGTTAATGATCTCATCTTATCGCCCCTTTTGTTTTTGAATGTAATAATAGTATATAGAAAATACAATGTTGTAAAATTACAAAATATAAAAATTATATAGTAATATTTTTGAAAGATATTTCACAAATAAATCGTATTGTTTGATATATCAATAATTTATACTTTGTGTTTTTGGGAAAATAATATGTTTTTATAAATTATTGACTTATAAAAGTTACTAACTTTTCAAAAGTTAGTAACTTTTATTCTGAAAAATTTAGTAGGTTTGCAAATTGTTTAATAAAAAAACTGAAATAATATGTTACAAAGAGTTCAATCTTTATATTTAGCTATTGCTTTTATTCTGGGAATATTAATGTTCTTTTTCCCATTCATTACTTACGGATTTTTCAGCCATAAATTTGAGTTGTCTGTTTTAGGTTTACACCAGTTGGTTGGTGAACCTGTATTATATAAAATTAGTACTGTCCCTTTAATTATTATAAGTATACTTGTTGAAATAATTTTTGTCGTAGCTATATTTCTGTATAAAAACAGATCTCTGCAAATGAGAATGATAAGACTTAACATGTTGTTAAATTTATTAATTTTTGTTGCAGTATCGCTTTATTCGACTCAGGTAGAAAATGGTCTGGGAGTTGAATTAAAAAACCAA
Organism: Bacteroidota bacterium; assembly: GCA_030706235.1. Classification (GTDB taxonomy): domain Bacteria; phylum Bacteroidota; class Bacteroidia; order Bacteroidales; family GWE2-29-8; genus JAUZOY01. The sequence continues at coordinate 783 of JAUZOY010000125.1, forward strand.
GCCACAACTGCTTATTCAATTGGTATTGTTTTCCCTTTGATTAATGAAGTATTGTTGTTTTTAGCTCTCAGAGGGGTTAAAAAAGATGATGAGCTCGTACGTTCTGCTGACAGAATAAGGTAAATTTTATTTTTAAATATGTGATGATTGGTAAAAGTATTAGACTAAGAGCTCTGGAACCAACGGATGTAGATGTTTTATATAATTGGGAAAATGATACTTCAGTATGGAAAGTTAGTAATACATTAACACCGTTTTCTAAGTTTGTAATTGAAGAATATATAGCCTGCTCACATAATGATATTTACACTACAAAACAACTAAGACTAATTATTGAATTAAAAGAAACCTGTCAAAGCATTGGTGCAATTGATCTTTTTGATTTTGATCCATGTAACAGACGTGTGGGGATAGGTATTTTGATTGGAGAAAAAGATTTCAGAAGTAAAGGTTATGCGTCGGAAGCTCTTGAACTTATGATAAAATATGTTTTCAATACATTGAATCTTCATCAGTTGTACTGTAATATTCTAACGGATAATGAGCAGAGTATAAATCTGTTTTCTAAATTTGGATTTAAAACTGCCGGTTTGAAAAAGGACTGGATATTTTATAACAATAAATGGTATGATGAATTGTTGTTGCAATTAATTGAAAATTAAAGATCAATGAGTAAAGAAGCTGAAATAATTGCAAAATATCTGATTGGAGAGAATATTGATGAAAGGGTTATAGAATTATATCATGAAGGGTTAAACAAAAGAAAAATTGTCCTTAATCATCAGGAAGAAAGATTGTGGAGAATTGTAATGAGATTTCCTATTCTGATTGGATTTGTTGATGGAGGTTTGTATTTTATCCATCCTACTTCTTCCATACGTAAAAAATTGTATCTGATGCTGGCAATATTGGAAACATCTCCTTTGTGTTGTAATTATTTTCTTTCACGAAAATTCTCGAAATTCTACATATTAAAGTTAATTCTATCTGGAATACGTGGTGTTTACCGGGGCATTCTGGGATATATATTTGTTAAATTAACCGGATACCAAAAAAGTTGATAGAATAATAATTCCGATTAGATTTGAACTATAGCCTGAATGACAATTGTTTGACCATTTGGTTTTTCCATTGCATAAAAGTACCTTCATTAATCTTTTCTCTGGCCATTTTCATTAGTCTCATATAAAATCCAAGATTATGAATTGTAGCGATTTGTGCGGCGAGAATTTCTTTTGAAATCAGAAGATGGCGGAGGTAAGCTTTCGAATATTCATGATCAGCAAATGTTTCACCTTCCGGGTCGATAGGAGAGAAGTCGTTCTTCCATTTCTGATTTCTTATATTGATTATTCCCTGAGCGGTAAAAAGCATACCGTTGCGTGCATTTCGTGTAGGCATAACACAATCGAACATATCAACTCCAAGTGCAATGCATTCAAGTATATTTACAGGAGTTCCTACTCCCATAAGATAGCGGGGGCTATTTAAAGGAAGAATATTACAAACCAGATCGGTAATTTCATACATTACTTCAGCAGGTTCGCCAACTGAAAGACCACCAATTGCATTACCTTCACGGTTCATTGAGACAATAAATTCAGCGGACTGAATTCTAAGGTCTTTATAAATACTCCCCTGTACTATTGGAAACAATGTCTGTTTGTATCCATATTCATTATCAGTCTGATCAAAATGAGTACAACATCGTTGAAGCCATTGATGAGTAAGTTTCATTGATTTTAATGCATAGTCATATTCACATGGATATGGGGTACATTCATCAAAAGCCATAATTATATCTGCACCGATAATTCTCTGAATATCCATAACATTTTCAGGCGTAAAAAAATGTTTCGAACCATCGATATGTGAACGAAACATTACCCCATCGTCTTTAACTTTCCGGATATCAGTAAGGGAATAGACCTGATATCCACCACTATCAGTGAGTATAGGTCTGTCCCAACCGTTGAATTTATGTAAGCCACCTGCTTTTTTAAGAGTATCGGTTCCCGGACGGAGGTAGAGATGATATGTGTTTCCAAGAATTATTTGAGCATTTATATCATTTTTAAGTTCTCTTTGATGAACTGCTTTAACTGTTCCCATTGTTCCAACAGGCATAAAAACAGGCGTCTGAAGAGTGCCGTGATCTGTATGTATCAGACCGGTACGTGCTTTTGAATTATTGTCTTTGTTGAGTATTTTAAAATCCATTTAACTAAACAAAATAAGAAATTTTGCCAAAGGTAAACATATAATCAATAAATTTGCACCCGATAAAATAGAAATGAAATAAATGTTTTTTTGGGAATTATATCAGGATAGGATTTTTTTAATTGTTTTTATAATATTTATTGTAGTCACAGCAATTCAGTTGATTTACTATTGGGGAATATTCAGCAGATTATCTTTTTTTAAAGGTAATAATGAGAATGCAAGACAGGAACCGGTAAGTGTAATAATTTGTGCAAGAAATGAATATCATAATCTTCAGGAAAATTTGCCATTGATACTGGAACAGGATTATCCTGAATTTGAGGTCTTAGTAATTAATGACAATTCGGATGATGAAACAATAGAGCTGTTAAAAATGCTTAAGTTTCAGTACAAACACCTTAATTATGCATCTGTTACCGGTGATATGAATTCTTATCTTGGAAAAAAATTTCCACTTGCTGTGGGAATAAAATCTGCAAAAAATGATTTAATGATTCTTACAGATGCAGATTGTAAACCGACAAGTAAAAACTGGATAACAAATATTCAGAAAAATTTTACAGAAGACACTGAAATTGTGCTTGGTTATGGGCCTTATGAAAAAAGAGCCGGCTTATTGAATAAGCTGATAAGGTTTGATACTTTTTATATAGCATTACAATACCTTTCATTATCTCTTTCCGGACAGACATATATGGGAGTAGGCAGAAATATGGCATACAGGAAAAGTATGTTTATGAAAAATAAAGGGTTTTCATCATTGTATTATTACAAGATAAAATCAGGAGATGATGATTTATTTATAAACAAAGTTGCAACTTCAAAAAATACAAAGATTGAAATAAGTCATGAGTCTCATGTAATATCATTTCCAAAGATCAGGTTGTCATCATGGTTTTATCAGAAAAAAAGACATCTTACAACTTCAGTTTTTTATAAATTTAAATTTAAATTTATATTGAGTCTGTTGGCTATTAGTCATTTAATGTTTTATTTGTGTTTTATATTCTTAATTTTTGCGGATTTTAAAATATTATACATAATTTTGTTGTTTGTAATAAGATTAACAAGTCAAATAATAATTTTCCGGAAATCAATGGAGAAATTGAATGAGAAAGACTTATTATACTTATCACCATTACTGGATTTTGCAATGGTATTAATTAATCCATTGATATACATGTCGAACTTATTTGTGAAGCAGAATAAATGGAAGCAGGATCGGGTTTAACAGACAAAGCATTAAGAGATTATAATTTAGTACGGAAGGCCGTTGATAAAGGAGATGAGAAGGCCTATGCTGAGCTGATGTCTTATTACAAAGATTCTATTTATTATATGCTTTTAAAAATGACAGGTAATTCGGATGATGCATCAGATTTGACAATTGAGGCTTTTGGAAAAGCATTCAAAAAACTTAGTCAATATACACCTGATTTTGCTTTTAGTACATGGTTATTTAAAATAGCTTCAAATAATTGTATCGATTTTATCAGAAGAAAAAGAAAAAATGTAGTATCACTGGATAAACAGTGGGATGGAAATGAAAATGCTGATCAGATTTTGGAAATACCCAGTCAGAATCTGGATCCGGAAGAATCATATATAAGAAAACAAAAGATCAAACTTATGCGTGATATTGTGGAAAAACTTAAACCACACTATCGTACATTGGTCGAACTTAGATATTTCAGTGAGCATTCATATGAAGAAATTGCTGAAGAACTCAAATTGCCACTTGGAACTGTTAAAGCTCAACTTTTCAGAGCCAGAGAGTTAATGTACAATATGCTAAAAAATTCTGAGCATATTATTTAAAGAAGTAAAATGAAATATTTGTCAAAATCAAGAATAGTATTTAAACAAATATTTTTGATATTATTATTATTGCAACTTCATATTCCTTTTAGTTTTTCTCAGACAAGTTATATAGATAGTCTTTCAAAAGTACTTAATAATACCAAATCTGATTTGTTTAGAGTAAAACTTATGAATGATTTATGCAGGTCGCTTAGTGATATTGATTATGATAAGGCTAAAAATTATGGAGAGCAGGCATTATCTATTTCTAAAAAAATTGGAAATAAAACTGAAGAGGCTTTAGCATATAATAATTTAGGATTGGTATATTATTATCTTGGTGACTATAATACTTCATTAAAATATTATAATATTTCTCTCGAAATAAGAACAGCCAATCAGGATAAAAATGGTATTGCCAGTTCACTAATGAATATCGGATTGGTTTATGATGCAAAGGCTGAATATGGTAAAGCACTTAATTATCATTTTAAATCACTAAGAATATGGGAAGAAAGTAATGATAAAACCGGTATTTCAAAGGCATATAATAATATTGGTAAAGTCTATTTTGTGAATAAAGATTATGAAGAAGCACTGAAATATTATAGAAAAGCATTAAAAATAAAAGAAGAACTTGGTGATAAAAATGCTCTTGCTACTTCCTATACAAATATTGGATTGATTTATGAAGCAAAAAATGATTATAATAAAGCTCTTGAATTTTATAAAAAGTCTTTATCCATAATGGAGAATCAAAATAATAGAGCCGGAGTATCAAAAATACTAACCAATATGGGTAATGTTTATTCCATGCAGAAAAATTATGAGAAAGGGCTTTCCTGTTTTCAAAAATCACTGAATATTTCCAGCTTAATTAATGATAAACAGGGAATGATAAATTCTCTTTATAATCTGGGATACCTTTACATTATTATGAAAGAATATAGTATTGCCAAAGATTATCTGATTAAAAGTCTTGAAATGGCAAAAAATATCGGCGATAAGGATATGATTAAGCAAAATTATGAATCACTTTCAGAAACTTATGCCGGATTAAATGATTATAAAGATGCTTATATGTATCATAATAAGTATTCTGTGCTAAAAGATAGCATCTTTAATGTTAAGAGTAGCAGAATGATAGCAGAAATGCAAACAAAGTATGAAACCGAAAAGAAAGAGAAAGAAATTGAAATTCTTGTAAAGGATAAAAATGTGAAGGATTTACAGCTTAAGAAAACCAGAATTCTTATATATGCTTTTATTGTAGGCTTTATACTTGCATTTATCCTTACTATAGTGATTTACAGGGGTTATCATCATAAGAAAAGAGCTAATCTACTACTAGAACATAAAAACAAAATTATTGCTAAAAAAAATAAAGACATTCTTAGTAGCATAGAGTATGCAAAAATTATTCAACAGGCAATATTGCCATCAAAAGAATTAATTAAGAAATTGCTTCCTGAATCATTTATTCTATATAAACCTAAAGATATTGTAAGCGGTGATTTTTACTGGGTACAGCAGAAAAACGGGAAAATATATTTTGCAGCTGCCGATTGTACAGGACATGGAGTCCCGGGAGCATTTATGAGTATTATAGGTCATGATTTGCTGGATCAGGCTTTGAATGATAAATATCTTTCACGTCCTTCTGATATTTTAAATTATATAAGTCTGGGAATTCACGAAACTTTTCATAATAATGGTGATGAAGATACTGTAAAGGATGGGATGGATATTGCTTTATGTGCTTTAGATATGAATACATTAAAGTTGGAATATTCCGGAGCATATAATCCTCTGCATCTTATCAGAAATAAAGACTTGCAGGAATTTAAAGGAGAAAGAATACAGATCGGATTAAAGATAAATTCTGAAATTGCAGGATTTAATACACAGGAAATTCAATTAATAAAGGGAGATACTTTATACGTGTTTTCTGATGGGTATTCCGACCAGTTTGGTGGAACGAACGGCAAGAAATTTATGGCAAAGCGTTTCAGAGAAACATTGTTGAAAATACAGGATTTACCTATTGAAGATCAGGGAATAAAACTTAATGAAATATTTCAGGAATGGAGAGGTGATCAGGAACAGGTTGATGATATTTTAATTATGGGAGTCAGGGTTTAATAGTTTTTTTGAAAAACAAATTATTTATCATAGTCAGGTTCTGAACCATAATATTCGTTTAACATAGAAAGATAACTATTATATCTTGATTCAGTGATGTCTCCGTCTTCAACACCTTTAATTACTGCACAATCAGGTTCGTGAACATGTGTACATGTTGAGAAATGACAATTCCAAAGTACTTTTTTCATTTCAGGAAAAAAATGTGACAATTCTTCAGGTTTAATATCAACAATACCAAATTCTTTTAATCCGGGAGTGTCTATAATATTTCCACCAAAAGAAAGATTGAACATTTGAGCCGAACTAGTTGAATGTGTTCCCTTCAGATTATAATACGAAATATCGCCGACTTTAAGATTTAAGTCAGGTTGTATTTTGTTAATTATAGAACTTTTGCCTACTCCTGAATGTCCTGATAAAAGAGATGTTTTGCCCTTGAGTATATCTTTAACAATATCAATATTAATGTTTTTATCTACTGAAGTGTAGAAAGAATCATAACACAGACTTTTATAAAGTTCTATCAGTTCTTTAACAGCTTCCTTATCCTCATTTTCGTATAAGTCCCATTTGTTAAAAATCACAATTACAGGTATATTATAAGCTGTAGCCGTTACAACAAATCTGTCGATGAACCCTGTAGAAGTTCTCGGCGCAACTATTGAAGCAATAAGAATAGCCTGATCAATGTTGGATGCTATAATGTGTGTGCGTTTTGAAAGGTTAACAGAACGACGAATTATATAGTTTTTTCTTGGAAATAATTCTGTGATAAAATTTGTATCATTATTTTGATTAAATTTTACCATTACATTATCACCAACGGCAATAGGATTAGTTGCTTTGAAACCTTTGATCCTCAGATTTCCTTTCAGAGCACATTCAACTTCATTGCCATCCTCTAATCTGACAAAATAAGTTTTACCGGTAGATTTAATAACTAATCCTTTCAATTTTAAAGCGTTTTTATTAGCAACCTAAGAAGTTTTGTCTTCTTTCGAAAGTTCTCTCCGGTTTGAAAATTTTAATAATATTGTTGTTGTTTAATATGCAAAATTAAAGAATTATTTTAAACCAGCATTATTATATGCATCTGTTTTAGTATTTATTATTTTTTGATAAATAAAAAAAATGTATTTTTACATTTTAAAAAACAAAACAAAAACTTATAATTATGTCAACTAATAAAACTTTTGCAATGATAAAACCAACAGCGTTTCGCAAAGGATATCATGGACATATTTTAAACAAAATTACAGAAGCCGGGTTTCGTCTTTCTGCATTAAAAATGATTAAAATTTCCAGAGATAAAGCATGTTTGTTTTATGCTGTTCATAAGGATAAACCTTTTTTTGATGAATTAGTAGATTTTATTTCTTCTGATCCGGTAATTGTGATGATTCTGGAAAAAGAAAATGCTGTAAAGGATTTCAGAGAATTGATTGGTTCAACTAATCCTGAATTTGCTAAAGAAGGTACTATAAGAAAGCTTTATGCAACAGATCTGTTACAGAATGCTATTCATGGATCTGATTGTGATGAAAATGCACTTATAGAATCAGATTTCTTCTTTTCTGTATTTGAAAGATGCTGAAAATTAATAGAGAATTGATAACAGATAATTGTTTAATTGGGTTCATGTATAGGCCGCAAAGTTAATTGCAAAAATCGCAAAAGGTTTTGATTAATTGTAAATTTTAAAAGAGTTGACAGATTACAAATTATCAATAGTCAACATAATAGTATTATTATGTTATATATGTATATTGTGATTAAATGGATGTGTAGTAAAAAAAATTTAAGGAGCAAATACTGAATTTTAATCTTTTTTTGCAATACCTTCTTTATTTATGAATTGCATATCATATTTGAACAATTCATATTTTTCAATTATAGTAATCAATAGTTTTGGATATCGTGGATCTGTTGCGTATCCTGCTTTTCTTAATCC
>JAUZOY010000126.1 GCA_030706235.1 Bacteroidota bacterium
AGCCAGTCCAATGGATGGTGTATCATTGCAATCTTTATATCACAGTTTGATATAAAATCATAACTGTTTTGCAATTGTTCTTCTCCGATAATTAGGTTTCCTGCATCTTCATTGTCATAACTTCTCCATGCTGAATTTAAACAGCATACCCCAACTGATTCTTCATTCATTAAATGTCTGAATGATGAACCGAAAATAGACAATTTATTATTGGTATCTGATTCATTATATAATGATCTTTCAAATTCTTTATATGACTTGATTCTTTCAATTCCACCTGCATAGTTATTTTGCTTTATTGATGCAGTGATATATTTTGTTACATTATTAATATCTTTATTAAAGAATCCTTTTAAACCTATCTCCGTTATTTCATTGTCTTTATTCCTTTCTATATCATGATTCCCCGGAATTATCATAAATTGATTTATTGATAATCTCAATACTGATGTAATTGGAAATATTACTTCATCCTTGAATATCTCAAATGCTTTTTGAGCACTTCTAAAATCTTTTCCTCCTTTTTCTATAAGATCTCCTGTATATGCTATAAGATTTATTGCATTTTCTTCATGCAATTTTTCCAGCTTTGATATCATGGCTTTCCTTACAATACTATTCCATTCTTTTAAATTTTGTTCATTAAGATGGAAGTCTGTTAAATGAATAATTCTTATCATAATATTATTTTGTTTATTCTATGCAAATTTAGAAATTATTTATAAAACAAACATAATATTTATTTGTTATTAAAAATTTAGTTAATTTTGCGCAAATATAATTTGTGATATGGCTGAAAATCCTCTTATATTCTTTTCTAATTTTTTTAATGAAGATTATTATGCAGATATTTTTCTTTATTCATATTTAGAAATATGCGTACAGCAAATCAATAATTTAAAGAAATATAATACACCTGTTTGTTTTGAATCAATTGTTATTGTTAATGTTAAACATGGTATTAAAAATGTTTTCTCTGATCTTGATTTTCAATTAGCATTAATTGAATTTGATTGCGCAAATGATAAATATATTTTGCCTGTATTCTCGGAATTTATTCAAAGACAGAAAAACTTTATCATTGAAGACATCAATAAACTGATATTGAATAGCAACAATAATGAAATTGTAGTTAATTTAATTAAAATTGCAGAATATTATAAGACAAAAATAAATATAAGATCTGGTTATTCATGTTCAGCTATTGTTACAGATTCACTTTGTGAAATCATAAATTATCTTCAAACTTTCTTAAAATCTGAAACTTCAATAAACTCAGAACAAAATTCTGTTAAAAGAGTAGGAGAGGGATCCGCATTAGTAAAAACATCTAATTTAACAAAAAAATCTGAAAATAAGCAAGAGTATCATTCTTTTAGATTAATAATCCCAGATGAGGATTTAAAAGCTGAAGCAATTGCCAATGCCTTTGATTTCCTTACCAGAGAATATGATATTAATTATAATAAACAACCTACTAAAAGAATATTTATTGATAAAAGTATTACCCGCTCTCCAACTTTTAGTAATATATTCTCTGGCAATAAGATTTCTACAAAAGTAAACTGGACTGGTACAGAATCTGAATTAGTTTATTTCATTAAAAAATTAAAAGAAAATAATCTGATAGAAGATCTAAATAAAAGCATTTGGGACGTTACAGATAAATGCTTTTTAATTAATAATCAACCAATAAATAATATTAAAAGTCTCCACGAATCTAAACTCACCAACCTCCAATCCCAATCCCTCCTTAACAAAGCCATCCATTTTTTCAAAGTCTAACCCACTTTTCCCTTTTCCCTTTTAACTTTTCCCTTTTAACTCTTCACTTTTAACTTTTAACTTTTCCCTTTTAACTTTTAACTCTCCTCAACCACAATAAAATTCTTCCCGTTTCTCAAAACCTCCAACTATCTACCACCAACTAACTACTCTACCACTTTACCACGAACCACAATAAGTTACTGAAATTAGTCAATTTACACTTTCCGCTTGATGTAATTTTGTCTCGAAATCAAGCTAAAGTTTTTGACATGTAAAAATTAAAATTAAACAAAATGAAAAAACATCTTTTAAACATTAATCTTACACAACCTGATTTTACATAAAGTAAAACTAAGTTACCAAAAACGTCCGGATGTTAACGTATAGTTAATTTTTCACTTTTAGTTTTTCACTATTAACTTAAAAACATCCACCAAATTAAATAAAGTAAAAATCATAATTACAGTAAATTATGAAAATTATTGTTGAATTTTTAAAACTTAATCAAAATGGCTGAAGCTTTTAATCCACAGGGCCTTAAAGGCAATGTAAACAAAATCAATTATTATACCCTTTATGGGAAAACCTATGCTCGTAAAGCATTGGAAATTAGTAGAGAAAAATATCTGAATTCTCCTTCTTATCAGCTCACTCGTGAGAACAACCAGGAAATGGCTGGCTGCGCAGTAGTCGGTTCAGCTATTAAAGTAGCGTTTTCTGGTATATATCAGAATATGGCTGATAGTTTATTTCATTCAAGAAATATAGCTGTCCTCCGTAAAATTTGCAAATTAGCAAATGGAGTGCGTGGTGAAAGACCTATAAATATTTCTGAACATAGGGAGTTATTATTGGATAAGGAGTTCAATAAAAAAGATGAATTTAAATCCATTTTTAATGCTCCGATTCAGGTTACTATCTCTGCTGATCGTGTGACTTCTACTCTTACTATGCTTCCTTGCAAACCTAATGATTACATTTTTGTCCCCAAAAATGCAACTCATTTCAGACTTGTGGTTGCTGCTGCATGTGTCTCTGACTATCAGTTTAATGAAACAAGTAAAGTTTATTATCCTGTTGATGCAATAAATGATAAACTTGGTGCTTTTACTTTTTCTGATTATATTTCTGTTAAAGATGAAATATTGGCTCCGGTTACTATAAATGCAGCATTTCTAGGCGCACCGGTTCTTACAGCTAATAGTTCTGTTATAACTGCAATTGGTGTTATATACTATCAACAAGTTGATTTAACTCAATACAAGTATGCTCAATGCAATTCAATGAAAATTAAACTTGTTTCTTAATCCTTTCTGTTTCATAGATTGAAACACAAAAAAGGCTGTCTCTAAAGGGCAGCCTTTTTTGTTTGTGCGTAGCATTGTTAATAACCTTGCCTGAATATTTTTATGCTTTGTTTTCTTCTTCAGATGGGTTTCTTAATACGAATTTATTATCGAAAACATCAAGTATCACATTTGAATCCCTGTGTATATGTCCTGCAAGAATTTCTTTTGAGAGCTCATTTAGTACATTTTTCTGAATTACCCTCGTTATAGGCCTTGCACCTAAAAGAGGATCATATCCGATCTGAGAAATCCAGTCAATGGCATATTCTGTTGATGAAAAATTAATATTGTTTTCCGATAACTTTGATTTAAGCCTGTCGAGTTGCATTATAACTATCTGGTTAATTTCTTCTTTACTCAAAGGTGTAAACGTTATTATTTCGTCAATCCTGTTCAGAAACTCAGGCCTTATTGTTTTTCTTAATAAATCAAGAACATCATATTTAGTCTTGGATAAAATCTTTTCCCTGTTTAATTCAGTCATATTTTCAAATTCTTCCTGAATGATTGGTGAACCAAGATTTGAAGTCATAATAATGATTGTATTTTTAAAATCTACAAGCCTTCCTTTGTTGTCAGTTAATCTTCCTTCATCCAAAACCTGCAGCAGAATATTGAATATATCAGGATGTGCCTTTTCAATTTCATCTAATAATACTACTGAATATGGTTTTCTTCTTACTGCTTCAGTAAGTTGTCCGCTTTCTTCATATCCTATATACCCCGGAGGTGCTCCGATAAGTCGTGAAACAGTGTGCTTTTCCTGATATTCTGACATATCAATTCTTATCATTGAATTCTCGTCATTGAACAGATATTCTGCCAAAGATTTGGCAAGCTCGGTTTTTCCTACCCCTGTCGTTCCAAGGAATATAAATGATCCAATAGGCCTTTTTTCATTTTGCAGTCCTGCACGGCTTCTTCTGATTGCATCTGATATTGCATCTATTGCTTCTTCTTGTCCTACAACTCTATTATGAAGGTATTCTTCAAGATGCAGCAACTTTTCTCTTTCACTCAATAACATTCTGTTTACAGGTATTCCTGTCCATCTTGATACAATATATGCTATGTCTTCAGAATCAACTTCTTCCTTTATCATGGGATTGTCTTTCTGAACTTCAAGTAATTTAGCTTTCAGGTCATCTATTTTATTCTGAACATCTTTAATTTTCCCATACCTTATTTCAGCAACTTTGCCATAATCTCCTGCTCTTTCTGCTTGTTCTGCTTCAAACTTCAGCGTTTCCATATCAATTTTATATTGCTGAATTTGCTCAACCATGTTTTTCTCACTTTGCCATCTTGCTTTCAAAGCATTCCTTTTTTCACTGAGTTCGGATATAGTCTTGCTTAAATCTTCAAGCTTGCTTTTATCATTTTCCCGTTTAATAGCTTCTCTTTCAATTTCAAGTTGGCGTATCTTTCTTTCAATTTCATCAAGGTCTTCAGGTACTGAGTTTATTTCAAGTCTTAATTTTGCTGCTGCTTCATCAATGAGGTCAATAGCTTTATCCGGAAGAAAACGATCGGAAATATATCTGTGAGATAATTCAACTGCTGCAATAATTGCTTCATCTTTTATCCTGACCTGATGATGATTTTCATATCTTTCTTTTAATCCCCTGAGAATTGATATTGCATCTGCAGGTGTAGGCTCATCTATTAATACCGTTTGGAAACGTCTTTCAAGTGCTTTATCCTTTTCGAAATATTTCTGGTATTCTTTAATTGTAGTTGCTCCAATAGCTCTTAATTCACCTCTTGAAAGTGCCGGCTTGATTATATTTGCTGCATCCATTGCTCCTTCCATTGCTCCTGCTCCTACTAGGGTATGTATTTCATCAATGAATAAAACTACATCTCCATCTGACGCTATTACTTCTTTTATAACAGCTTTAAGCCTTTCTTCAAACTCTCCTCTGTATTTTGCTCCTGCAATTAATGCACCCATATCGAGAGAATAAATCTGTTTCTTCTTAAGATTTTCGGGAATATCTCCGCTTATTATTCGATGAGCAAGTCCTTCGGCAATTGCTGTTTTCCCTACTCCCGGTTCCCCTATTAATATAGGGTTATTTTTTGTCCTTCTTGATAATATCTGAAGTACTCTTCTGATTTCATCTTCACGACCGATCACAGGATCAAGTTTTCCTGATAATGCAAGATCATTAAGGTTTCTTGCATATTTATTAAGTGCATTATAAGTCTCTTCAGCGGTTTGACTTGTTGCTGCCGAACCTTTACGAAGCTCTTTTATCGCTGATTTCAGTTCGGCTTCTGTTACTCCATTGTCTTTCAGTAATTGAGATGTTGTGTCATTTGAAGTTAATATTGCAAGAAGAATATGCTCTATTGATATGAATTCATCTCCGAATTCTTTCAGATATGTCTGTGCTTTTAAAAGAGTAGTATTCGATGTAGAGGACAGATAAATATCTCCACCCTGTGTTTTAGGAAATGATTGTATAATTCTTTCAAGAGTTTGATTGAATATATTCAGATTTACATTTAATTTTTTTAGTAAATATGGCGCCACATGTTCATCTACTGACAATATCCCTTTTAATATATGGGCATTTTCTATTTGCTGATTCTGGTAACCGTTAGCAATTTCCTGTGCTTTCTGAATCGCTTCCTGCGATTTTATTGTAAAATTATTTAGGTTCATTTTTTTTTATAATATTTAATTATGCCTAAACATCATCAAATTACTTGCCATTGTAATATATTTTATTAAACCTGTAAAAATGGCATATTTTATGTCAAAATGTCTGTAATGGGCTTGGGCATCGCTTTTAGATCTTTAGATTGTTGAATAAATAATTACTTTGTTAATGTTTTACAAATTTACCAAATAAATTAAAAATATTAAAGTAAATGTGGAAAAAAATCATATTAAACTAAAAATATTATTTTTGCTGTGCTTTGAAGCTTATGCTTAAATTTCTATAAACATGTGTGAATGATGTAAGTATTTTGATTAAATGTATGTTGTATATTTATGCTAAAAGCATTATATTTGTTGGTTAAATAGAATAAAATATGGAATAGCTGAAAATTGAAAAACATTTTAAAACTGTTTTGATTTAATGCTTGATAATGAGTGTTGTTACGTCTCTCTTCTGATGATGAGGTGTCGGCGGTGATGTCAATGATTTTCACGCAAAGGGCGCAAAGGTTAATCGCAGAGGACGCAAAGAAATGATTGATATGTCTGATGTGGAAAACGGTTGCACAGAGGAACACTGAGAAGGCACAGGGGAACACAGAGAGATGAGATTTTTTTAACTATTATGTATCAGCATAATTCAAACCAATTAACCATTAACTATATTTCCGGAATTATGAAAAGCAAAATTCAAATATTAACTTTTTTTGCATGTTTAATAGCCGTTTCCGGATATACCCAAAAAATATGGAATTTACAGAATTGTATTGATACAGCTCTTAAAAAGAACATTTCAGTTAATCAGGGACAGCTAAACAGTAATATAAATAATACAAATCTTAAAAGAGCTAAAGCACAATTGTTCCCAAATCTGAACATTGATGATGCTTATAGTCTAAATTCCGGCAAAACATTGGACCCATATCTAAATCAGTATACTCACCATATAACATCTATAAATGATATAGCATTGAATTCTTCTGTAACTCTTTATAATGGTTCTCTTTTATTGAATACTATAAGACAAAGCAACCTCAATTATAAAGTCGGCATTTTAGATGTTGAAAAATTAAGAAATGATATTATGATTAATGTGCTTGCTGCTTATATGCAGGTTCTCATGGATTATGAGGCTGTAAGTGTAGCTCAGGCTCAAATTGATGCTACGGAGAAACAAGTAAATCAAACAAATAAATTTGTAGAGTTTGGTAAGGTTCCTGAAATAAACCTGATTCAGATACAGTCTCAGTTGGCCTCAGATCAGCTTACTAAAATAAATACTGAGAATCAGCTTCAATTGGATAAATTAACTTTATTGCAACTTATGGAAATACCTGTCAGAAGTGATTTCGATATTCAGAAACAGGATATTTCAGATCTTTTTCCGGCAATACCTATGTCATCCGAAGAAATAATGAAGATTTCAGTGGGCTTTCTGCCTCAGATAAAAAGTGCTCAGCTAAGAACTGATGCTTCCGTCTATAGTTTAAAAATGGCTGAAAGCGGTTATTTCCCTAAACTCATTATGGGTGCTTCTGTTAAATCCGGTTTTACAAGTTTAAATAATGGCCCTTTTTCTACTCAGTTAAATAATAATTTCAATCAGACTATCGGCTTATCTCTTTCAATTCCGATTTTTAATAATTTTCTGGTAAAGAGTAATACTGAGATAGCAAAAATAAATTTTCTGAATGCTCAGCTAAATCAGCAACAGATTAAAAATGATGTAAGAAAAAGTATTGAAATTGCTTATACTAACCAGGTTTCTGCCGGCAAAAAATTAGTCGCTACAAGAAAACAGATGGAATTGGAAAAAAGAACATATGATGACCTTGAAAAGAAATTTTTAGTAGGTGCTCTGGATGCTACAACTTTTCTAATCGAGAAAAATAATTACGAAAAAGTCTCTATGGCTCTTCTGCAAGCTAAATATGATTATGTGTTAAAAGTAAAAATTGTCGATTTCTATATGAATAAACCATTAACATTTAATTAAATGAAGAAAATAATTATTATAGTAGTAATCTTAATCGCTATTATTTCTTCCATAATATGGATCTATGTATATCATTTTAATGAAAAATCAAATGCATATTATTGGAGAAGTTCACATGTTGAAAAAGGTGATGTAAGTGTATTTGTTACTGCTACAGGCTCTTTAGCCGCAGATACTTCTGTGGACATTGGTGTACAGGTTTCAGGTACTATTTCGGAAATAAAAGTTGATTTCAATTATATTGTCAAAAAAGGTCAGATAATTGCAGTTTTAGATACCAATCTTTATTATGCAGCAAAATTGGATGCCAAAGCAGCATTTGACAGAGCAAAAATTGCTCTTGATCAGGCTAAACGTGAATATGACAGAACAAAAAATCTGTTTGTAAATAAAGTTGCTGCACAGGCTGATTATGATCAGGCTTTAGCTACATGGCTTACTGACAGTGGAAATTATATTTCTGCAAAAGCTCAGCTCTATAAAGCGGATATAAACCTTAAGTATTGCACTATCAGATCTCCTATCAGTGGTGTTGTAATTTCTAGAAATGTTCAGGTAGGTAATATGGTGATTGCCAGCTTCAACAGTCCTGTACTTTTTACTATTGCCTATGATCTGAAAAAGATGCAGGTTCAGGCTGATGTTGATGAAGCTGATATCGGACAGATTAGACAGGGACAGGAAGCTAAATTTACTGTTAATGCTTATTCTGATCTGGTTTTTACCGGTGTGGTAAGTCAGATAAGACGACAACCTGTTATGGTTCAGAATGTGGTTAATTACATTGTTATTATTGAAGTCTCTAACCCTGATCTTAAGCTAATGCCGGGACTTACTGCCAATTCAAACATTTTTATTAATAAAAGTAAAAATGTTTTAAAAGTTCCTTCTATTGCTTTGACTTTTGTCCCTCCGCTTGAATATATCCGGGATTCAAAAGTTCTTTCAGGTTTTGAAAAGAAATTCTGGATGCAAAAGCTGCGACAAATGAGTGAATTAAAAAAACAGCAAATTGTTGAATCAAATAATTCTGAAGGATATATATGGATA
>JAUZOY010000127.1 GCA_030706235.1 Bacteroidota bacterium
AAGCCGGGCGTAGACAGTCTTAATATAGAAATTAACCGAATGGTAAGAATTTATATAAAAGCTCTAAGGGAAATGGAGACAGATAAAAAATTCTATCCTGATGCAAATCTAACGTTAAGATTAACATATGGGAAAGTAGATGATTTATATCCACGTGATGCTGTACATTATGATTATTTTACAACTCTGGACGGTGTAATGGAAAAGGACAATCCGGATATTTATGATTATGCAGTACCTGATAAACTGAAACAACTTTATTCTAACAAAGATTTTGGAAATTATGCAGAAAATGGCAGAATGCACGTTTGTTTTTTAGCTTCAAATCATACTACAGGAGGTAATTCAGGAAGTCCGGTTCTGAATGCTGATGGTCAGTTGATTGGAGTTAATTTTGACAGGAATTGGGAAGGAACAATGAGTGATCTTATGTACGATCCGTCACAATGCAGAAATATTTCGCTGGATATTCGATATGCTTTATTTATAATTGATAAATTTGCAAATGCAAAATATCTGCTTGATGAGATGAAAATAATATACTAAGTTTAGTATTCCTCAGGTATTAAGATTATTAACAGAGATTTTTTAATAATTATAAAATTTTAAAATAATATGTTTGGAGATATGATGAGCAAGCTTAAAGATGCTCAAAAAACAATGGAAGAAACGAAGAAAAGACTTGATACAATTTATGTTGATGCTGAAGCAGAAAATGGTAAAGTGAAGGTTACAGCCAATGGTAACAAAAAGATAAAGGATATAGTAATAAGTGAAGAGCTGCTAAAAGAAAATGATAAACAGGCACTTGAAGATATATTGGTAGTAGCAGTCAACAGAGCATTGGAAAAAGCAGAAAAGGTTTCTGAAGCAGAAATGCAAGGCATTGCAAAAGGAATTCTTCCTAACTTTCCGGGACTTTTTTAATTATCAGAAAGTTTTATTCTTTTACGGTAGTGGGATGTTTTTAAGGGTATATAAAAAACAGCTTATTTCTTAGCAGAAATGAATCTGTTTTTATCGTGAATATCTTTTAATATTTTTATGTCTTTATACCCTGAATTTAAAAGCATTATTTTGATTTCTTCACTTTTGTTCTCATTTATTTCCAAGTAAATATTTCCTCCTTTTTTTAAATGCAAAGTTGAAAATTCAATAATGGCTTTATAGTATATCAACGGATTTTCATCTGAAACATAAAGAGCAAGTGAAGGTTCAAAGTCAGTCACATTTTTGTTCATAAGCAGTTTCTCACTCTGGAGAACATAAGGAGGATTGCTCACGATAACATCAAACGTTTCCAATTTATTATTTTTGGGATTATTAAGAATATCTGTACAGATAAATTCAACTTCAGTATTATTGATTTCTGCATTTTTTTTTGCAATTTCCAATGCAGTTTCAGATACATCAATTGCAGTTGTTTTCGATGCAGAGAGATATTTTTTTAAAGAAACAGCTATACATCCGCTACCCGTTCCGATATCAATAATATCTGATGGATATAAATCATCTTTGTGATCGTTTATTATAATTCTTACCAATTCTTCTGTCTCCGGTCTTGGAATCAGGACGTTATTATTTACAATAAATGTTAGATCACAGAAGTATGTTTTACCAAGAACATATTGAACCGGTTCATAAACAGCAATTCTTTTAAAAGCTTTATTTATTCTTATCAGATCAGATTCATTTATTCTATGTTCAGGGTCTTTAAGAATATCTGTTTTATTCAATCCCAACAAATCTTCAAATACTATATATATTATCGCGTTGACTTCATTTATATCATAGATATTAGATAATTTTTCCCGGTAATATTTTATCAGTGTTGAAATCTGATTATCATTAAATTTCATTTTTCAATATCATTTATACTTTTAAATATTGCATTTTCAAAGTTTTCAGAGGCTATATCACCTGAGAAATTATCTATATGGCTTAGCGCATTATTTGATAACCTTTTGTATTCTTCATCGTTATCCAGTAAGTCATTAATTTGTTTAGCCCACAACATAACGTCGAAATCCATAATGTAGCCATTGAAATTATCTATTACAAGTTCTTCAGCAGCACCTGCAAAAGGGGTTGTAATAACAGGGACGCCAACAGCAAGAGCTTCATTGGCAATTACTCCCCATGCATCTTCTCTGGTCGTAAATAATAACAAGCGGGAGGCCGCATAGTATTCAGGTATTCTTTCCGGAGAAATAAAACCCGGGAATTCATAATCAATACTATTTTTTTTGAAAAACTCTATTATTTCTCTTTCCATTTCTCCACTACCAATAATTAAGACTTTAATTTTTCCCCTCATTCTCTTAAGTTCAGAAGCAACTTCACAGAAAAATACAGGATTTTTTCTATCAATAAACTGGCCTGAAAACATTATATCATATTTCTTTTCAGTATCTTTAAAAGAAGAATAATATTTGTTATCAATTGCATAACCAACTTTATAGATATTGGATTCAGGAACTCCATATGACATGAAATTCATTTTCCCTTTTTCACTTACAGGATAAAATATATTAGAATTGCGATATATGAATTTCTTAATTATTTTATTGGTTTTGCTGAGATTTTTATCTGTTAAAGCCCATGAGTCTGTTGCTAATCCTCTTTTTTTACCTTTAATAAAAGCCCAGAACCATGCTATCAGCATAGTTGGTACTATACCTGCTGTAACTACTATATCAGGGTTAATGCTATTTAGCTTTTCCCATATTTCAGTATTTATATAAAAATATTTATGTACAAAAGCTAACGCTTGTGTATTCAGGAATATATGCTTATGATTCAGATTATTTACATTCCATTTTCTTTCATCCTGAATCTTTGCACAATATATAGCTGTAAGGTCTATTTTGCCTCTTTCAACAATTTTATTAAATAAATAAACTCTGTAAGGAGATGGAATATTTGTAATACATACTACTTTAGGAGTTTTTACTTCATTCATAATGAATTTTTTATTCTTAATTATTAAGCTGTTTTTTATTTATATGACAGTTGTCAGATAAAATGTCTATTTGTCAAAATTACATATTTTTTCTAAAAGAAATACAATAATATACATCGCGGATTTTTAGTTATATTTGCAAAGCTTTTTATATTGATAAGTAGTTATATACATTATAAAATAATTATTTTTTGAAAAGAATTCTGTTTTTTGTAAAGCTTCCCCCGCCATTAACCGGTGCTACCATGATGAATAAATATGCATGTGAGGACCCTCTGCTGAAGGACAATTTTATTATTAAAATTATTCCTGTTCATTATGTCAGTCAAATAAAAGATATGGGAAAATTCTCATTAAACAAAATATTTATTTTCTTAAGAATATGGCTGTTGCTTCTTAAAACTATTTTCTCTTTCAAACCTGATATCATTTATTTTCAAATCTCACCTTTAGGTACTGCATTTATCAGAGACCTGGCATTTGTCGCTGCTATGAAGCTTTCAGGAAAAAAAATCATATATCATTTGCATGGTTTAGGCATAAAACAAGCTGCTCAAAAGAATTCTTTATTTAAAATATTATATAAGTTTGCTTTTAATAATGAATATGTTATATGTCTTGAAGAAAATCTTTTTGATGATATAAAAGATGTTTATAAAAAAACTCCTTTTATAGTAAACAATGGTATAATAGATGAAAATCCGGATTCATTACCAAAGAAAAACAATGAAACTCCAGTTTTACTATATCTCTCAAACCTGATAAAGAGTAAAGGTATATATGATTTGCTGGAAGCATTGAGTAATATAAACAAAAAAGGAATCTCATTTAAGGCTATTATTGCCGGTAAAGAATATGATATAAGAGAATCTGATTTGATATGTAAAATTGATTCTTTGGGTCTCAATGATTGTGTTTCATATGTTGGACCTAAATACGGTGATGAAAAAATAGAACTTCTAAAGAATATTGATATCCTTGTTCATCCTACTAAAAACGATTCATGGGGTCTTGTAATTCTTGAAGCTTTTCAGTTTTCAATTCCTGTAATATCTACTTATGAAGGAGCTATTCCTAAAATTATCGACCATGGAGTTAATGGTTTGCTTTATGAAAAAGGAAATGTAGAGCAGTTAACTTTACATATCGAAAAAATGATAAATGATAAATCATTTAGAATCTCAGCAGGACAAAAAGCAAGAGAAAAATTTATAGAAAAATACACTATTGATGTTTTTAACAAGAATATTTATAATTTATTTAATGATTTATTAAATAAACAGAAATAGTCAATTCTGTTGATAAATATTCATTATCTGTTGCATATTCCTTTGTAGTCGCAATTTTCGCAATCTTTCAAATTTTCAGTTTGAGTAAAACTTCTGTTTTCAGAAGACGAGAAGATATCATATATAATTTCTTTTAATTTGTTTTCAAACAAATTAAGCTCTATATCTGAATAAGGTTTTTGGTTTATGTAAATAATATTATCCTTAATATTACGAATGCTTATTATTGCTGCTTTAATATTTTCAATTTCCGGTTTCAGCTTTTGGTATATGAATGTATACATCATTGCCTGAAATTTATATTTATCAGCAATAATGTCGTCAATATCAAAAGATTTTTCAGATTTTATTTCAACTTTCCCTGTTTTGTAATCAATAATTCTTGTAGTATTTCCGATTTGATCAATTCTATCAGCAAATCCCTTTAGCTTTACATTGATTAAATTACCATCAATATTGGTTTCCAGATTTATTCTTAATTCTTTTTCTGTTTCTAATATTATCAAACTTTCTTTTTCTGCCTGGATTATATCATTTTTCAATACTTTTCCGATGATTTCCTTTAAAAGGTTTCTGATTAAAAGGTTTTTACCATTGTTAATATCAACAGAATTATTAAAATAATCAGAGAATATTAATTTAATTATTTCATCAACCTTATTGTCTAATAAAGAGGTAATTGATTCTTTGTTGATTTTTATTCCTCTCATGTCGGAATATATTTTTTCCATACAGCCATGAAATAGATTTCCAAGAACCTGAGCATCTACATCATCAGATAATTCATCTGGTTTATTGAGTTCGATAAGATATTTAAAGTAGAATCTCAGTGAGCATGTCAGATAGTCTGCAAAAGCAGTAGGGGAGAGACCTTTCTTATTTTCTACACCTGGTTCTAAAACAAATTTTCTAAGTAAGTCCTTAACATTCCCATTCTTGGAAACTGTAATTGCGTCAGTATGTTTATTAATAATATCATGCCAGATAATCTTTTTATTTATTTTTATTTTCTCAGGATTTTGTCTGGCAAGTTCATATTCAAGTTGAAGTATATATCTGCTTATTTCTCCATTTTTGCCATCACCAACAATAGTATTATAAATAAGATATACATTTTTAGCTCTTTGAAGTAATCTGTAAAAATTATATGAATAAATTGCATTGTTTTCTTCTAGAATAGATAAACCGAATGATTTTCGCAGATTATATGGTATATAAGAATTATTCTTTGATACAGAAGGGGCTAATCCTTCATTCATTGAAAGTATAAAGATATTATCGAAATCCAGATTTCTTGATTCAAGAAACCCCATTATCTGTAACCCGGAAAGTGGCTCACCCTTGAATGGAATTTTCTCTGTCTGTACTACTTGTCTGAAAATTTTACGTATAGTTTTCAGATCAAATTTAGCGTTTGAGTTTATAATGATTTCTTCAAGTCTATTAATCAATTTATAACAACCTGAAACTACTTCTACTTCAGGTATTATATTATCATTTACTTGAAAATCATTTTTTTCTAAATGGTTGTTAATTTGTTTTTTACTTATTTCGATTAGTATGTTTTTCAGATAATTAAAGAAGTCTAAAATATTTTCCTGAGAATAAAATAATCCTTTTATGAATTCATTATCTGAAAATTCATTATTTATAAGTTCATTATCTGCATAAATAATGTTATATTTATTTACAAAATTTATAAATTTCTGTATTGCTCTGTTATCAGACGATTTAATATATGGGTGTTGAAGCAGTTGAATTATATACTTATGATAAAATTTTGATTTATTGTTATTTGTATTCTTACAATTTTCATGCAGTAAAAACAATGTTTCAATAAGTGAATATACCGGAGACATAATTATAGGGTATCCCATTGTAATATTCATATGATCAACAAACTCAGGCAATGAATTCAAAACGGGAAACAATAATTTTTCATCATTAAGAATTACAGCCGATTTTTCAAGGGTTAGGTTATCATCAATATATGCCCTCTTTAAGCAGATTGATAATGCGTTGGCAATACCAACATTATAGGGTGTTGCAATAAAATTTATTGTTTTTTCCCTGTTAATTAAATCATCTGAGATAAAATCTGCAAAATCATTCTTGAAATTATTTCTGTTTTTTCTCATAAATAACCCTGCTTCATGATTTGTATCATCAAGATAATACATATCAGCATCCCATATACATTTTGCTTTTCCTGAATCGGTGAATTTTTTGAATATTTTATTCTCGGATTTTGTCAAAGCATTAAAGCCACAGAAATATAATATTTTATCACTTTTAATTATTTCGTTGATTGCATTTGGAATTTCAAGCAAATGCCGATATGCCATGCCTTCATATGCAAGATCAGATTCAGATAATGCTTTTCTGAAATCAGAATATATTATGAATAGTTTGCTCCATATTTTGGCAAATGCTTCTTTGGTATTAGTTAAAGGCTTGGTGGAGAAAGTTTTCCAGAATTCTAAATAAGAATCATAATCTTCGACCTGCAGATCAAATTGCTGCTCGATTAATTTAATATCATATATTGTTGAATATAATTTTTGAGCATTTACCAGATATTTATCAATGTCATCGAAATCTGAAAGCAGCATATTGCCCCATGCATAAAATGAGTCAAAACTCTCTTCAGTTTCTATATGTTTTTCATAAATATCAAAAAGTTTGGTAAGCAAAGTAAGATTATCAGGGATTATTAATCCGGATAGCTTGGTTATAAATTCCTCAATACTATATATTTCTGGCATCAAGAAACATTTTTCGGAACTTTTCCCAATAAGAATATTTTTCAAGTAAAGTCCTGATCGTTTATTCGGAAATACCAGTATTACATTATTGAATTTATAATCATGGTTCTTAACCAATTCAATGGCAACTTTATATAGGAAAGATTCCATCCGCGCTTTAATTATATTTTATTCCATAGTATATTGTAAATAATTCAAGTAGAAAATCACGATTTATTATGTAAAATTACAGAATAGTAACTGATAATTATTTCTATGATCATGTTAAAAAATAACTATTTCTTTAAATAATTATTCAACAGTATAAAAGTGGTAAAAGTAGAAAGTAAGGTAGTAATTGCAGCAAGAATGGTCGTAGTGGTGCTTGTTGCCACTGTAAATGTTTTGGCTCTCAATGGAGAAACATATATAATGTCATTTGGTAAAAGATTGAATTTGTCAGATTGCAATACATTTTTATCTGTAATATCTACTTTGTATACTTTATTGTTTTCATTCGTTCTAATAATAGTTATCTTCTGACGATCTCCATATGGAGTTAAATCTCCGGCAATTGATAATGCTTCCAGAATATTTAATGTTGTAACTAATGGTCTATATTGTCCGGGATGTACAACTTCCCCCAAAACAGTTATTTTAAAAGATAATAGTTTAACCATGACACTCGCATTTTTTAAATATATGCTTACGGATTTGTCAAGCATATTTTTAATTTCTTCAACAGTTTTATCTTTTACATATAATTTACCAATCACAGGAACATCAACATATCCGGAATCATTTACATTACTACCCAAATAATAAAGAATTTCAGGACTTAGAAGAGTTCCTTTAAAATCAATATTGAAATAATTGAATTTTTCAGATTCCATGGTAATTATTTTAATGTATAATACATCGTTAGGTTGAATCCTGTATTCACTTGGTTTATTGGTATTCGCACTTGTATTATTTACCTGGCCTTTATCCTGAAGATATACAATTTTTTTGTATGGAGTACAATTTGAAAAAAGTACTGAAGTAATAATAAGAGTAATTAATATTTTTAAAAAATTCATATGTTAATCAGTTAATATCCAAATACTTTGCCTGTAACTTTA
Source organism: Bacteroidota bacterium (assembly GCA_030706235.1). Classification (GTDB taxonomy): domain Bacteria; phylum Bacteroidota; class Bacteroidia; order Bacteroidales; family GWE2-29-8; genus JAUZOY01. The sequence continues at coordinate 8,117 of JAUZOY010000127.1, forward strand.
TTTATCTTAATCTTGAAAATTTTAACGTTAAGGATTGAAGGCGAATTGTATTTGAAATTTTTATTTGTATAATTATCCATAATGATATTCATACATCTGGTTTTTTCATCTATATCATTAATAAACTCAACTTCGCCAAATGCAATCACACTTCTGTATTTCATTCCCCAGCTACATGCAACTTCTTCATTTTGAAATCTTAATAGATGGTCGGTGCTGAAAGCAATGCTTACTTTATTGTTTTTTCTGAGTATTTCAATTTTTTTGCCTTCCTTACCTGAATGTAAGTATATTGTTTTGTCTTTATATCCGAAATTAAATGGAAGAACATATGGATTTTCACCATCAGACATGCCAACGTAGCATACCTGACATTTTGAAATTATGTCTTCTATTTCAGAAAATTTTGATTCGTCCAGTATATTACTTTTCATCAAATAACTAAATACTTATTTAATTTAGCAAAATTACATTTATTTTTCTAACTATTTAAGATTTTTGATAAGTTTTACAAATTTTTAAGAGCCATGTGATATATTAGTTAAAATTTTTTATATAGTTTTTGTGCTTCTTTACAATTTTATATCTTTGCTTCAGTTTATACTTTGCATCAGTTTATTTAAAAATTATTAAGGTTATGAAGAAATTATCTTTTATGTTTATTCTACTGGTTTTGAGTTCATTCTGTTTTGCTG
>JAUZOY010000128.1 GCA_030706235.1 Bacteroidota bacterium
ATAATTAAGTTATTCGGTTATTGACAGTCGTTTTTTAAATTATTTACAAAATTAGCTATTTCATCTGATGTTAATATTAAATCCGGATTGAATAATTTCAATGCAGATTCAGGCATAGTTTTTACCGTAGCTTCATTTATATCCTGTACAATGGTAAAACCGCCCCTTTGTTTAATTTTTAACAAACCTTCGGCTCCGTCTTTATTTGCTCCGGACAATATAATACCAATCAATTTTTCTTTGTATACATAAGAAGCTGTATCAAATGTAAGGTCTATAGAAGGCCTTGAGAAATTGAGCATTTCTTCCGTTGAAAGAGCAATGTTGTAACCTAATTCAACAAACATATGATAATTGGCTGGAGCGAGGTATCCCATACCCGGTTTAATCATTGTTTTATCATCCGGTTCAATAATATTTATTGCAGATTTAATATTCAAAGCTTCAACAAACCCATGTTTAATATGTTTTAATCTGTGAAGACATAAGATTACAGGCAAATGAAAATCAGCAGGAATAGATTCAAGAATTTTAGAAATAATAGGAAAACTACCTGCTGAACCTCCGATTACTATAGCTTTAAATTTACTAAAATCCTGCATCAATCCTATCAATAATATTATTCAGTTATTTTTTTGTATATTTTATCTTCCACACTTATTACAGAGAAACTTCTTGCTGCCTTACACCATGCTATTGTTTCCTTAGAACCTAAAGCAAGATTCCCGTTTTTGAACAGGCTCTGATCAAATAACTGAACAACTTTATTCTGTAATTCAAAATTAAAATAAATCATAACATTTCTGCATAGAATTAAATCAAATTTGGAAAATGGTGAATCAAGAACAAGATCATGTGTCTTAAATGTAACATTTTTTAACAAGTTTAAATCAAAACATACTTTATCATTTGTTGTTGATAATTTATAATAATCTGATAATTTTTGAATGCCCTGATAACTTTCATAATTATTATTGCTGGTTTCCAAAGAACGTATAGGGTAAATGCCTGATTTAGCAGTTTTCAAAACATTTTCGTTAATGTCGGTAGCATATATAATAGCTTTATCCAGTAAATTCATTTCTTTTAATAATATACACATTGAAAAAACTTCTTCTCCTGTTGAACAGGCTGCATGCCAAATTCTAATATAGTGATTATTACTAAAATTCGGAATAATGTCTTTTCTCAATGTTCCCCAGAATGATGGGTCCCTGAACATTTCAGTTGTGTTTACAGTGATTTCTCTTATTATTTCTTCCAGAAAATCTTTACTGCATTTAATCTTTTGAATCAGTTCATCTACAGATTTAATTTTATTTAACTCCAGTATTCTTAATATTCTTCTCTTAAAAGATGATATAGCATAATCGCTGAAATCATATTTATATAACTCTTTAATAGTTCCAATTAAATTTCTTAAGTCTTTTATATCTATATCTCCAAGCATGCTAATAATGAATTAATTTTCTCATTCGGGTTAAATTATATATTGTAGTAGTTCTCATGTATTGTTAATGTGTTTGTTTACAGCATATTCTATCGGACTATTTATAGTTTATTAATATTAAATTTAAATACAAAATTACATATAAATTAATTAAAGACAACCTGTTTATTTTGTTATTTTTATTATAAACGTATATATATATTGGAAAATCTTATAATTCATTAATTATCTTGATAAATTGATTCAAAAAGTTTCAGATATAAATATGTTAAACAGAGATATCATTTCTATTATTATCTGAATTGTTAATTATTTGAGTTAATTATTCCTCTGACGTTACTAATAAATCCGACAACATTCTCCATATGATTTATAATTTCTTCTTTTTGTTTAATTATTTGTTCGTTCTTCTTTTCTAATTCATTCATCTTTAGATCCAAAATTGAATTTAATTCTCCGCTTATTTTACTTTGCATAAAGAAATGACAATTTTCTTTTCTGTTTAATCCGTTGAAAATAGCTTTTGCCATTTGTTCACATGAATTGTATCCACAACTCGAACAATTTTTAAAATCTTCCTTATTATGTTTATTCATCAATTTATAAACCGACTGAAATTCTGATTCAGATGGTTCTTTAATTTTTTGACTGTAATTTTCAGAATTATCAACATAGGATCTTGAATACAAATCTTCTTCCCAATAATTGTTAATATTATTTTCTAATTCATTTTGAGTGTTATTATTTTTTTCAAAATTATTATATTTTTTCAGTTGAGATTCTTTTCTCTTTTCTATATAAAATTCAAGCTCATCATGAGATTTATATTTATTTGGAGTTGCCGGACCTCCATTACATCCCATTTCACAATTTAAACAATCAATCATCATTGGATTAAATCCCTTGTTTATACTTTCTTTCAGATGAATGAGATAATCATAAATTAAACCAGGTCCTTCGATTTTTCTTGTTTTTGATCTGATTCCCGGTATTTCTCTCTCTGCGGTTTCCAATAATCCTCCCGGAGTAGAAAACAATACAGCTCTTTCAGCAGGTGGGTTTGAATAATCAACAGCTTGATATTGATTAATATCTATGTCATTTTTTTCAAAATGTTCTTTGATTTTAATCATTGTTACGTTATAATCACCAAGTCCAATTTCATTGAACTCTCTTTTTTTTGCCACACATGGAGAAATAACAGCTATTTTATAAGAAGAATATTGAGGATAAAATTTCTTTACCATTTTAATAGTATGCATCATAGGACTATCAGCTGGAGCTAAATATTTTAATAAATGAGGTTGATAAATTTCTATATATGAAACTATTGCGGGACAGGGTTGTGAAATAACTGTTTTTGGTTTGTTTGCTTTAATATGTTCTATATAAGATTTTACGGTTAATTCTGCACCAAATGATACATCAAAGAAAGCTTCTATACCTAAAGATTTTAACCAACCATTGATATTAAGATAATTATCTGGAAAATTTGAAGCTATTGAAGGCGCAACGATTGCAATCATTTTAGTCCCTTTTTCCAGATCACTCAGCATATTATCGAAATCGTCTATGAGAATTCTTGCCCCATGAGTGCATGATTTAACGCATTGTCCACAGCCAATACATAGATCTTCATTAATATGTACTACATCTTCATGTCCATCATTAGCGAACTTTACAGGACATACAGAAATGCATTGATGGCAACTGACACATTTTTTTTCATTAATTCCGATAACCTTTGTCAATTTCATTTTATTATAGTTTTAAATTAATATAATCTTATGCTTCAATTTCGTTTTTCATACCGGCAATGTTTTTTATAAGTTTTTCTTCTTCTTTTTCCATACTTTCGGCAACAATTTTTAACTTTTCTTCTTTCATTTTTATTTCTTTTCCCATTCTTTCAATTTCTTCTTTAGCATTTGTTAATTCATTAACTTTGTTTTGAAGTTCAATTTGTTGTTTTTTATTCAATTCATCTTTTTCAGCAGCTACCAAAAGTAATCTTTCCATTTCTTTAGCTTTTAGGTTAGATTCTTCCTGAGTTGCAGCAAGTTCTTCCATGTTTTGTTTAAGCTCTTCTTCTTTTTCTTCAGCTTTTCTTAACAGTTCTTCCATTTCCATAGCTTTTCTTTGAGATTCTTCCTGAGTTGCAGAAAGTTCTTCCATGTTTTGCCTCATTTCTTCTTCCTGGCTTCTCAATTGTTCGGTTTGACGCTGGGATTGTGCAAGAAGTATTTTTGTCCTTTCATTTATTTTAATATTAGAAATTGTAGAACCTATGATTTCAGCCATTTTTTCAACCATTTCAATTTCCCATTTTTCTAATATTTTAAATGAGGCAAGTTCAATTACTCCAAAAATATTATCATTAACTTTTAATGGGACTATAAGAATACATTTAGGATTTGATTTGCCTAAACCTGAAGTTATTTCTATATATTGATCCGGTATTTCAGTTAAATATATTGTTTCTTTTTCCATCATACTGGCACCAAGAAGACCTTCTTCAAGACCTAATCTCTTAGTCAGGTATTTTTTCTTATTATAAGCATAACAGGATTTTAATTCAATAAAGACATCTATAGGGTTATCATCATTTATTATAAAAAGGCCACCTTGGTTACATTCTGTATATTTGACAATAAATGCTATAATATCATCATACAATTCTTTAGCTTCTTTTTCAGTATTTCTTAATATGTCACCAATTTGAGCTAATCCGTTGGCTGTCCTTGTTCGTTGAGCATCTTCTTCCTTCCTTTTCTTTTCAGCAATTACAGCTTCTTCCAGATTAGAACGCATTCTGATAAGGGAATTTCCCAGTTTATCATCCTTACTTGCAGGTTCAAAAGAAAATGTGAAATTGCCTTTACCTATTTCATCTGCAAAATTTGCAGAATTTTTAAGTACCTCATCCAGATTATTCAGAGAAGTGATCATGTCGCCAATTTCATCATTTCTTGTTATATTGATTTTATTATTAAGTTTACCAAGAGCCAAATCCCTGATGTTTTTCTCAATTACTAAAATAGGATCAATAAATTTATTGACTATAAAAAATATTACTAATGAAATTATGATAATAGATAATATCATTCCTATTGTGACCTTATATCTGAAATTAGTTACAGGATTATTGAAAATTTCATCCTCATTAGCAGAAATTCCAATATAACTTTCATAAGGTTCATAATATTTGTAGTATTGCCATTCAGTTTTACCGTTTTCAGTCCACGGTGTTTTCGTAAATCCCTCTTTTGTATTGTTTATTTCTTTGAAAAACTTACTTTCAGCAATATTTTTTTCTTCAATGTTTTGTGATAAGATTACATTACCTTTTTTGTCAATAATAAAAGGATGTGCAGAACCTTTAGAATCTTCTTTATCTGTCTCTTTTTTTAATGAACTAAGATTCTTCTCTTTAATCCCAACAAACAACATCCCTTTTAGTTGACCATCAATTAATATAGGCTCGTATCCTGCCGTATACCAGTCATCTACAACAAATGCTCTGCCATAATAGGTTTGTCCGCTCAATATAGATTTAGCTACAGGTGAGCTGTTGGGTATGTATGTATAGATTGCTCTTTCCCCGTTTGCATTTTTAACATTTGTTGAGATTCTCAGAAATCCTTCAGGTATTTTTTGAAATATTGTTGATAAAACACCGGTTTCATTTTTAATTTTATCTACAAGACTATAATTTTCCCTAAGTTTTTCAGAGTTTAACGTCAATTCATTTATTATTACTCTTTGAGGTTCTTTGGTAATTTGGTCTATAGCCGTAACTTCAACAGTTGTAGGTTCTTCAGTTAAATGGCCCTGATTATAAAACAATTCATCTGCATATTTAAGAGATGTTTTAATATTGTCTAATTTTGTAAGACGATTTTGATCAACTAATGATATAAAATCATCCAATCTGTTAGACATGTTCTGCATTATTGTTTTTTTTAGATTTGAATTGTAACTTTCAGATAAAATGTAGCCAATTATTAAAAATGTAAAAATCATTAATGATGATATCATTAATATTACTTTTTTTGCGAGATTTAGCTCTGTAATTTTTTTCATTATTTTCCTGATATTAATTTTGTTTATGCAAATTAAACTATAGTATAGTATTAATCCTTGAGTGTTTATACTCAATTTGTTATGCTATAAATGTCTAATAGTTAAATAAGATTATTAACAATAAAATTGTTTGTTTTTTGTAATAATTTTTGATGTCTGACGTATATATTCTGTTTTGTAAATAAATGTACTTTATAGCCATGTTTTTACTCTTTTGATATTTAATTAATTATATTTATTAATATATACTTAATGAATATCAACTTTTATGAAATTTCTTGCTTGTAAGACTAAAAATGGGGGTTTTTTTACCTGTTTTTTTAGATTAGTCTGGATAAAGTAATTAATATATTTTATTACTGATTGATTATAGAAAATATATTAAGAAATTGTTTTGATTTTATTTTTAAAAACTATTTGATGTATGCTATATTTGAGTTCATAGTTTGATAAATAAGTTTTTACACCCCTCTCCTTTGGGAGATGGGTTGGGGGTGAGGGCTTAATTTTCAGCTGCATATAATTCTTATTTTATAATTCAAAACAGTTTCTAAGAGTTATTTAGTTTAAAAATATTTATAAAGAAAGATATAAAGTTCTTTAATTGCTTTGCTTCTGTGGCTGATAAGGTTTTTCTCATCAAGACTCATTTCTGCAAAAGTAATCGGGTAACCATCAGGTTGGAATATTGGATCATAACCGAAGCCGTTGCTTCCTCTTTCGTATTTGGTAATTACGCCGTTAATAACTCCTTCAAATATATACCTTTGTCCATTAATAATTAGTGATATAACAGTTCTGAAACGTGCTTTACGGTTTTCAATTCCATTCATTTCATGGAGTAGTTTGACAATGTTGCTTTTAAAGTCTTTATCCTTGCCTGCATATCTTGCTGAATATACTCCCGGAGCACCATTCAAAGCTTCGACTTCCAACCCGGAGTCATCAGCAAAACAGTTTAAATTATATTTATTATAGATATATGATGACTTTTGTTCAGCATTTTCTTCCAGAGTAACTCCATCTTCAGGAATATCATCAAAACAAGAAATGTCTTTCAGACTAAGTATTCTGAATTTATTTTCAACCTGATCAAGAATATGCTTGATTTCATAAATTTTATGATTGTTGTTTGTTGCAAAAACTAAATCCATTTTATAAATGTTGAGTTTTGAATTAATTTAAAAATTTATTATTAAAAATAAACTATTAATAATGTGATATTGAATGTTAATTTATGAATTAATTTTCATTACTTCACTTATTCCATCTTAATTCTTCATTTTCGGTATATTTTATTTTATTATTATCTATCAGCCATCTGATTACTTTAATAATTTTATCTTCATTATGTTCCCTGGTTATATGCAATATTTCATCAAGTTTCATAGGGCATCCAAGTAAGTGTGGCTTTATTATATCTACCAGATTATCGAATTCGATTTTATTTATTTCTATGCTATTCCTGTTTTTACACACATCACAGATTCCACACCTTTTAGGATTTGTTTCTCCAAAATAAGACACCAGTAACTGACTTCTACATTTGTTCGTATTTTGAATATAATTAATTATTGCATTTAATTTTGAAATAGCTAGCTCTTTTCTGTCGTAATAATTTTCTTTAGTGAGAAATATTTCTTTGCTATCGACTCTGCCCGTATTATATATTATCTGAGGAGCGGCTTTAGCCGGTACATATGTAATTACATTTAACCTGTTTAGCTGATTTAATAATTCTGCAACTTTCTCTTTTGATATTCCTGCTCTTTGTGCTATTTGATATTCATTAATGGAAGTAAACTCTGTAAATAGTCCCATATATGAGCGAAGAATTAATTTAATAAAATTGTCAAAATATTTATTGGCAATTTGAAAATCATAAAGTTGTTCTCTTGGAATAGTAAACAATATTTTAGAAGAGATGTTTACCGAATCAGTAGCAATAAGATAGTTTTCCTTTTCGAGATATTTAATCGAATTAAAAACAGTAACAGGGTTGAAATTATATTTTTCAGAGAAATGTCCAATTTCGAAATCAAAGGACACATCTTTACCTGCACCTATTGCAAGCTGAAAGTAATTACCAAGAGCATCATATATATTACGGATTTCATCCAGAGTAGGGAACCCAGACTCTAAAATAAATTTAGATACAGCTATATCATTATCATTATACAGAATTACAGGATAAGAAATATTCCCATCTCTGCCTGCTCTGCCTGCTTCCTGGTAATATGCTTCTATTGAATCAGGAAAATCATAATGAATTACAAAACTTACATTACTTTTATTTATTCCCATGCCAAAAGCATTGGTTGCAACAATAACTCTTTTCTTGCCATGCATCCAGTCAGATTGTATTCTGTTTCTGACTTTAATATCAAGTCCTGCATGATAATAGTCAACAGCAATTTTATTTTTCAGGAGATATTCAAAAATTTCTTTTGTGGATTTTCTTGTCCTGGCATATATAATTCCGGAACCCTTGATTTCATTTAAAACATTTAAAAGTCTTTTAAGTTTATCTTCAGTTTTGTAAACCTGGTATACAAGATTTTTCCTTTCAAAACTTGTTTTAAATATATTTTCATGTTTAAATTTCAGATTTGACATTATATCTTTAAGTACATCAGGAGTTGCTGTTGCCGTTAATGCAAGTATTGGTGCGCGCGGTACTAAATCTCTAAGTTCTGCTATTTTAAGATATGAAGGTCTGAAGTCATATCCCCAGTGTGAAATGCAATGGGCTTCATCTACAGCAATAAGGTTGATATTCATATTACTTACTCTGATTCTGAATATTTCAGTAGTGAGCCTTTCCGGTGCAATATAAAGGAATTTCACATCTTTATTAAATACACATTCATCCAGTGTATAGTCAATTTCCTTCCTGTGCATATATGAATTGACATATAAAGCTTTAATGCCTTTGCTTTTTAGGAAATCTACCTGATCTTTCATAAGAGAAATCAGAGGTGTTATTACAAGACATAATCCTTCTTTCATCAGTGCCGGTATTTGAAAGCAAACTGACTTTCCGCCCCCGGTAGGCATAAGAGCCAAAGTATCATTCCCTTTAATGATAGAGTTTATTACTTCTTCCTGCAAAGGCCTGAATGTATTAAACCCCCAGTATTTTATTAATATTTGCTCTTTTGATAACAGCATTCTGATTAAATATCTAATAATTATTCAAAGGTAATTTTTTTTTTCAAAATATTAATAAAAATAGGATAGGAGAGGTTGATCAGCACTTTTACCGTTAC
>JAUZOY010000129.1 GCA_030706235.1 Bacteroidota bacterium
ATTATTTATTAACATCTTTACAAACTTATTATCCTTCGTAGTTCCAAACAGCCCCATCTTTAGTATCTTTTATTAATATATTTATTTTTGAGAGTTCATCTCTGATTTTATCACTGGTAGCAAAATCCTTGTTTTGTTTTGCATTTCGTCTGATTTCAAGTATAACATCCATTAACTTATTTACAAGTTCATCTTTTGATGATTTACCTGACTCTCTGCTTAATCCGAGAATTTCAAATGCAAAACTGTCGAATAACTTTTTTAATGTCAGAAGTTCTTCCTGATCAGCAGTTTCTTTATTATCATTAATTAAATTAATAATCCTGACTGCTTCAAAAAGGTTAGCAATAACAATAGGACTATTCAGGTCATCATTCATTGCTTCATATGCTTTTTTGAGCAATCCGTTAATATCGGATGACGATTTCTTTGTAGGTATTAATTTCTGAAGAGTATCATAGCCTGCCATGAGTTTTTTTAATCCTTTTTCAGCGGCCTGTAATGCTTCGTTTGAAAAATCCACCGTACTTCTATAATGAGCCTGAAGTATAAAGAAGCGTATAGTCATAGGACTATATGACTGTGTAAGGGCAGAATGAGTACCTGTAAAGAATTCATTAAGGGTAATAAAATTATTGAGAGATTTACCCATTTTCTGACCATTAATAGTGATCATATTATTATGAAGCCAGTATCTGACAGATTCTTTTCCTAAAGCTGCAACAGACTGAGCAATTTCACATTCATGATGAGGAAACATAAGATCCATACCACCGCCATGAATATCAAACTCTTCAGATAAGTATTTGGTCCCCATCGCTGAACATTCAAGATGCCAACCGGGGAAACCTTCACTCCATGGAGATGTCCAGTGCATTATATGTTCAGGCATAGCTTTTTTCCATAATGCAAAATCCAGAGGATTCCTTTTTTCGTTCTGTCCGTCAAGTTCCCTTGTATTAGCTATAAGATCTTCAATAATTCGACCTGAAAGTTTTCCGTAATTATATTTCTGATGATATTTTAACACATCAAAATATACCGAACCATTTACTTCATAAGCAAAGCCATTTTCAATGATCTTCTTTACGAATTCTATTTGTTCCATGATATGTCCTGAAGCACGTGGTTCAATACTTGGTCTGAGAACATTAAGCATATCCATATTGAAATGATACCTGTCGGTATAATACTGAGCAATTTCCATCGGTTCCAATTGCTCAAGCTTTGCTTTTTTAGCAATTTTATCTTCACCGGTATCAGCATCATTTTCCAGATGACCAACATCAGTTATATTTCTCACATACCTGACTTTATAGCCCAAATGTTTCAAATATCTGAAAAGCAAATCAAAAGATATTGCCGGTCGTGCATGTCCTAAATGAGCATCACCATAGACAGTAGGTCCACAGACGTACATCCCAACATAAGGAGAGTCAATAGGTACAAATAATTCCTTTTTACGTTTTAAAGTATTGTATAAATAAAGAGTATTTTCCATTGAATAATACGATATCATTCCAAATAATTTGCAAAATTAAGTTAATTTCTGATAAATTAACATGCGCCGCAAAAGATTTAAAGAAAATTTAAATAAATGAATTTTTAAAGATAAAAAATATAATTCTACATGACAGGATTTAATAAATCCAGCAGAGTTTCTGCTCTCAGGCTTTCCCCTTTAACAATAAAGTTTGATTTCAGATAATACTCTTCTCTTTCATTTAGTGTATTTTTAATATAAACCAATAGCTGATCCTGACTTAAAGAAGATATCAAAGGTCTTTCTCTTCTTGCATTTATTAACCTTTGAAATAAACTTTCGGGAGCCATTTTGAAATATATTGATATTCCATTTTGGTTAATAAGTTTCATATTATCAGAATGGCAAGGACAACCCCCACCTGTAGCAATAACAATATTATCACCTTTAATCAGATCATTTAATACCTCTGACTCTGTTTTACGGAAAAAATCTTCACCATCTTCAGAAAATATAGATATAACTGGTTTCCCCATAACTTTTTCTATTTGTAAATCCATATCCACAAAAGAATAATCAAGCAATTTTGCAAGTCTCTTTCCAATCGTAGATTTGCCTGACCCCATAAAACCAATAAGAAAAATTTTCATCTAACCCCTAAATCAAATAGTATATAATATGTTTAAACTTTGCAAAAATACATATTTTTCATTAAGTCACAGCTAATAATTAAACATACTAAAACCAAATCGGAGTTAACAAATAGATTCTAAGTGCAATAATACAAATGATTGCTACAGCAACTCCAAATTTAGTAATAACATACGGAGATTCCGTTGCATTAATTTTTATTTTAGCAAAAGTTGTTGAATACAGCATCATAGTTATTATGATCAGACTATAACAAAATGGTAGTAATATCATTAATGTACCTCTGGGTGGCCAGTTATAGATAAAGCAGGTTATAGATCCGATAACGAAAGGGAAAAAAACGGTATAAAACATGTAATTTATACGCATGCTTTTTCTTTGAACCAATCTGTTAGAATAAGAAACCCTGAAAAAAGACATTGTGTTCAGAATACCTGTAACTATTAGCATTATCATAGCTATTACCGCAAAGAACCATTTTATAGGTAAATGAATGTGATGCCATGAGCCAACACATCCAAGATATGAATATTGATCGGGAGAATGAATAATATGACCTAAAAAAATACTATATGAATGAAGCATTCCCCACAATATGAAAAGTTGCAAAAACTTGCTTTTATTTCTTACCAATAAATATAATGAGTTAAATATAAGCCCGCAAATTAAACTAAAAATTGCTCCTGAAGTATATACTACTGTTACTGATGTAATATCCCAATCTATATCATAATGAGTGAAATTCACTAAAGGATATTTTATCATAGGTGCCAAATCGAAAAAGCTTGCCGCAACAGCAAATGAACAAATAAAAAGAAAGAAAACTACAATATAACTTATTATAAATGATATCAATGAAGTAAAAAACAATGTATTTAACAACTGTTTTTCTGTTTGTTCATGTGTATTTATTCTTTGGAAAATCATTTTGTTTATATTTTAATGCTTTGCAAATATAATAAAGATATATTATTTTTGTGCTTAATTTATTTTAATATTTTTGCAGAAAATTATAGAATTTTATATAATTTAACATTTATTACCTTTACCGGTATTTTGATTTTTATATCAACTTTATATGAATTACGACGAAACATTAAATTACATGTTCCGACATCTTCCTATGTTCCATAGAGTAGGTCCTGCTGCTTACAAAGCAGACATGAACAATACAATTGCAATTTGTGAAAAATTAAAAAATCCACAGAATAATTTTAAAAGTGTACATATAGCAGGTACAAATGGCAAAGGCTCTGTATCTCATTTTATAGCTTCTATTTTACAGGAATCAGGCTACAAAGTAGGATTATATACATCTCCACATTTAAAAGATTTCCGCGAAAGAATTAAAATTAACGGGGAAATGATCCCAAAAGAAAAGGTTGTCTCATTTATTGAAAATAATAATAATTTCTTTGAAGAAATACAACCATCTTTTTTTGAAATGACTGTGGGATTAGCTTTTGAATATTTTGCTGAAGAAAATGTAGATGTTGCTGTTATCGAAACAGGTCTTGGTGGCAGACTTGATTCTACTAACATTATTTGTCCTGAAGTATCAGTAATTACCAATATCAGTCTTGATCATACCAACCTGCTTGGTAATACAGAAGAAATGATTGCAAAAGAAAAAGCAGGAATTATAAAAAATGGCATCCCTGTTGTTATCGGAGAAACACAGATGCCATCAACTGAGGTATTCATAGAAAAAGCCAAAGAAGTTGATTCACCGATATTTTTCGCAGAACTAAATTATAAAGCTCAGAATGTAAAATATTCTATAAACAGTGATACACAACTGATAATGGATATTTTTAAAGGTAATAACATATTTATAAGAAATCTTTGTCCTGAATTAAAGGGCTTTTATCAGGTAAAAAATATTATTACAACCATTCAGGCAATAGAAATACTTACAGAAAAAAACTTTAACATTACAAAAGACAATATTATTGGAGGTATAGAAAATGTAATCAAAAACACATCTCTTAAAGGTAGATGGCAAACATTGTCAACCAAACCTCTGACAATTTGTGATACCGGTCATAATATTGGAGGAATCAGAGAGGTTATATCATTAATTAAAAACACGCCATACAGTAATTTACATATGGTTGTCGGTTTTTGTAATGATAAAGACATTGAACCAATACTAAAACTCTTCCCCAAAGTAGCCACCTATTATTTTTGTAAAGCGGACATCCCAAGAGGTCTTGATGCAAAAGAGCTTAAAATGCTTGCAAGAAAACAAGGACTTACAGGCAAATCATATAAAACCGTTTCTGATGCACTTGAATCAGCTACAATTAAGGCTGGTGTTGATGATTTGATTTTTGTTGGCGGAAGTACATTTATCGTTGCAGAAGTAATTTGATTTTTTTGTTTATGCTTTATAAAACAACAATATACTGTATATTCATAAAAATAATTTTATGTACTTCACTATATTCACAGCAATATAAATCAACTAAACATGTTAATGTAGAAATATACAAGGATTCAGTCCAGAATATGAAAATCATAACAAATAATCTGCCCAAAGAAGTAGAACTTCCTCTTTACATAGCTTCAACACAATTTCCGGAACTATCAGGTACAAAAATTGAAGTAAAATATGCAAATATTAAAACTACAATGGCATGCAGGCCAAAATCATCTTCAATTTTTCATTCCCGAAATAACCGGACATACCTTCTTCTTTTGAATAACAATAAAGGGAAACAGAAAGTAACTCTGTTTGAAGAACTTCCAATTGAAGAACAAATAGGTATATTAAGTCATGAACTTTCACATATATGTGATTATCAAAATAAAAGCATGTTGCACATTGTTTTCAATGGGATTGGTTATTTTTTCCATTCATATCGCAGAAAATTCGAACATAAAGTAGACATGATTGCTATTGGTCATGGATTTGGATGGCAGTTATATTATCTCCGTGATTATCTTCTCAACAGATCCGATATACAACCTGCATATAAAAATTATATCCGCAATATTTACATGATTCCTGAGACTATCAAAACTAAAATTAATTTACAGTATTAATGTCATTAAACGTAAATCCGTATTAAATAGAGTTTTTTTCTGCCAGGCTGAACTAGTTTAAGCATATCGTTACTGAAAATCAATAGATCCTGAAAAAAATTATGGATGACAATATCTAATAGTTATCTTTAAATACAGACTCTAATTGTCTGCATTTAAACATAATAAGTCTTCGTCCTCATTATAAAACATATTTTTTCATATTTGATTGAATACTAAAAACTATTTTTTATAAGTTATTATCTTATTTTTCATTAAGAATTTATCAAAAATAAAGCAATTAAATCTAATATTTTATTATTATTTTTGCATTAATTAAATAACTATAAGAACGTAACATGAAAAAAATAATTTTAGTTTCGATTATGACAGCTACTATTTCATTCGGTTTTATAGCTTGTAATGAGAGCTCAGAGAAAAAAGATAACACTCAAAAAACAATTGAAGAAAAAGTAGAATATACTTGTCCCATGCATCCTGAGGTTGTTAGCGACAAACCCGGTAAATGTCCAAAATGCGGAATGGATCTTGTAAAAAAAGAGACTAAATCTACAGGAAAATCTGTGGATAGTACAAAAAATTAATTAATTTTAATAAATGAAGAATCAGAATATATTTTCTCAGGAAGAAATAAGAAGATATAATCGTCAGATAATATTATCTGAATTCGGTCAGAAGAATCAGAAAAAGTTAAAAAATGCTAAAGTACTTGTAATAGGTGCCGGTGGACTCGGATGCCCTGTTTTAATGTATTTGTCTGCAGCCGGTGTTGGAACTATTGGTATTCTTGATTATGATATTGTTGATGAATCTAACCTGCATCGTCAGATTTTGTTTTCAAGTGAAGATATTGACAAACCTAAGGTTATGGCAGCTAAAGAACGTCTTTTGAAACAGAATCCGTTTATCAATTACAATACACATTTTACTAAACTTAATAAGAACAATGCTATTGAAATAATCCAAAATTATGATATTGTTGTTGAAGGATCTGATAATTTTTCTACAAAATATTTAGTAAATGATTGCTGTGTAATTTTGAATAAACCATTTGTATTAGGAGCAATAAATAAATTTGAAGGTCAGCTTTCTGTTTTTAATTATAAAAATGGGCCTACTTACCGTTGTTTTTGCCCAGAACCTCCTGACCCTCTTGAAGCTCCTACATGTTCTGAAACTGGAGTTATTGGAGTTTTACCCGGAATCATTGGCTGTTTGCAAGCCAATGAAACAATAAAAATTATAACAGGTCTGGGAGACGTTCTAAGCGGTAAATTATTATTGTTCGATTCCCTAACTTTAAATTATAACCTTTTCAATTTATCAAGAAATGATAAATATTCTAATTTAAAAGAACTTGGCGATTACCCTGATTATTGCATTAATGATGACCAATCCATAAAACAGATTTCTGCTACTGAATTAAAACAAAAAATAACAAATAATGATGATATTCAGATAATTGACATAAGAGAACCTTCCGATTATGTAGATTTCAATATCAACGGAGAATCAATACCAATGAGTGAAATACCTGAAAAACATAATAAAATTTCAAGAACTAAACAGGTAGTTCTAATTTGCGAATATGGTATAAAATGCATAAGAGTTATTAATTACCTTGAAAATAAATATGGCTTTACAAATCTATATTGTCTTTCAAATGGTATCAGAGGTTGGAAATACTATTTCGGAGAAAAAGTAAAAAGTGAATAAAGTTTTTTAATCTGTCTGGTAACATGAAAACAATTTGGAAATTTCATTATAGCTGTAATAATGGTTAAATTATTACGTTTTATAAAATTATATATGTAAAATAATGTTCAGAACATTCTTCAATATAATAATAGCAATATTTATCTGTATTCCAACTATTGGTATTTCAGTGAATGCGCATTATTGTGGTAATGAATTAGCATCAGTATCATTTTTACAAAAATCTAAAGATTGCGGATGTCATTGCCCTGCATGTCACAACAAAGCAAAATATATTAAAATAAAAGATTCTTATCAAAACAATCAATCTTATAATTTAATTCAAAACCAAGTCATAAACCTTGATAATTTTGATAAAATCACTCCTGACTTTTTAGACTTTTCAATTTCTGCTCCTATATTTAAATCGGTTAAAGACTGTTCTCCTCCCGGAGAAGCTGAACTGTTTGTTCTGTACCGAGTTTTTCTTATTTGATAATAAATAATATTTTTAGAAAAAACTCTATGAGATAATTATGTCTTGTTGGGTTATAAATATTTTATTATCAACCAATCCAGCTAATATATTTACTTCATTTGATTCTTTAATGCTGATGCATTGAGAGTATAAATAATTCTAATTTGTACTTATTAATCAAAGTACAAATGTAATAATCATCAAAGAATCATTTTAATAAAAACGACCTATAAAAAAAACAATAAAATTTTGTATATTTGTAACTATTAATTAAATGATTTTTATCATGAAAAAATTAATTTTATCGTCAATAATTTTATTTTCTATCTCATTGGTTTTTATAGCATGCGGAAGTAGTTCTGAAAAAAAAGAAACGATTGAACAGACAAAAGAACAAAAGACAGAATACATCTGCCCGATGCATCCTGAAGTTATAAGCGATAAACCGGGAAAATGTCCCAAATGCGGAATGGAGCTTATCAAAAAAGAAAATAAATCAAAATCTTCAGATACTACTAAAAATAAATTATACTCAGTGTAATGAGCATATCACTGATAACAAGCTATAATTCTAAAAAAAATGATATTGATAAAATTCTATTCACATGATTAATAGGATTATTAAGTTTTTTCTTGACAATAGATTGTTATCCATTATATTACTTGTGGCTTTTATTGTCTGGGGTATAATGACAGCTCCATTCGAATGGAAGACAGGCTTTTTACCTCGTAATCCTGTACATGTTGATGCTATACCTGATATTGGTGAAAACCAGCAAATTGTGGCAACTGAATGGATGGGGCGATCACCAAGAGATATACAGGAGCAAATCACCTACCCTCTTACTACGGCACTTATGGGAATTCCCGGAGTAAAAACCATACGAAGTACATCAATGTTCGGTATGTCATTTATTTATATCATTTTTAAAGATGGTATTGATTTCTATTGGAGTCGCTCACGTATACTTGAAAAATTGAATTCACTCCCTGCCGGTACTTTACCGCAGGGAGTTCAACCTTCATTAGGACCTGATGCAACAGCTTTGGGACAAATCTTTTGGTATACCTTAGAAGGGAGAAACCCTAAAACCGGTAAACCTGCAGGAGGCTGGGATCCGCAGGAATTACGAACCATACAGGATTACTATGTAAAATATGCTCTTTCTTCAGCAGAAGGTGTTTCCGAAGTTGCCTCAGTTGGGGGATTTATAAAAGAATACCAGATCGACCTTGACCCTGAAGCTATGAAATCTTACAATGTCTCGGTAATGGATGTCATGAAAGCTGTACAGAATTCAAATCTTGATATAGGAGCTGAAACAATTGAATTAAATCAGGTTGAGTACGTTATTCGTGGTCTTGGTTACATAAAATCACTCGAAGATATTGAACAAACGGTAA
>JAUZOY010000013.1 GCA_030706235.1 Bacteroidota bacterium
GATCTTTCACTTTACCCTAATCCGGGAACAGGATATTATAAATGTGAGATAAATACTCCCGTAAATAACAAAGTAAGTGTTAGAATTATGAATATTTTAGGTGTTAAAATTATGGAAAAAATATTAACACCTGAAAATGGAAATATCAGAACCACAATTAATATTAAAGACTTTCCTGATGGTATGTATGTGATTGAAGTAAATGACGGAAATCAGAAATTGGTAAAAAGTCTTATTAAAAATTAATTTATTATTCTAACTTTGAAAATAGAAATAGTTTATACATTATCATGAACCATGTTCTATGATAATGTATAAACTTTATTTTTGGTTAAATACAAATCAATTATTAATTACGATTGAAAATGAGAAAATTATTTTGTGTTTTACTATTTCTTCTGGTAATGTTTAATTTCTTAGATGCTCAAAATTCGAAAGGGTTTAGTTATCAGGCAGTAGTAAGAGATAAAAGTGGTAATGTGTTAGATTATGAATCTGTAAATTTTAGATTTAGCTTGTTACAGAAAAGCAGTAATGGAGTTATTGTCTATAGTGAAACACAAAATACTAAATCAAATCAATTTGGTTTGGTAAATTTTAATATTGGTAAAGGAAAGGTTGAAAGTGGTTTATTTGATTCTATAAATTGGGCATCGGGTCCATATTATTTAAAAGTAGAATTGGATGTTGCCGGAGGAACTAATTATCAGTTAATGGGCATTTCTCAATTGCTTTCTGTACCTTATGCTCAATATGCTGAAAAATCAGGTAATGGAGGTACTCTTGATGATATTTATAATAGTTCAGGCACTGGTTCGGGCAGGCAGATAAATGTTACAACAATGGATAAGGAGCTTTATTTAAATTGTACAGCAGCCGGTTCAGATCAGGATATTACAGCCAAAGGAATGAAAATAACGAATAATAATGATTATTCTATAGGTTTATATACACAACAAACTTCAAATGGTGCCGGAATAGTAGTAAATAGTACATCAACTACCACTAAATATTCAGCAATTCAGACTACAACGGCATCCAATAGTCTTGCATCCAGTGCTTTATTGGCTGTGTCTACAGGTGTTTCTCCGGCAATTCAGGCAATTTCTCAAAACCAGGAAGCTATATATGCATTAAAAGGAGCTAACTCCAATACAAGTTCAGGATGTGGAATTTATGGAACAGGAATGATAGGTGTATATGGTGAGGGATCGATAGGTGAATATGGAATTGGATATAATAAAGGGACAGGAAACCCTGTGTATGGAATTGTGGGATTAACTACTACTGATGGTCAGAATTCAGATCCTGCAGGTTATGGTATTTATTCACTTAATAATATTATGGCTGAAGGTAATATAGTCGCAAACGGATCTAAAAATTTTATGATAGATCATCCTTTGGATCCAACTAATAAATTTTTAAAACATGCGTCAGTTGAATCCAATGAAATTTTAAATATGTATAGGGGAAATGTTACTCTTGATAGTAATGGTGAAGCAGTAGTTAAATTACCTGATTATTTTAGTGGAATAAATATTAACTATTCATATAATTTAACTCCTATTGGAGGATTTTTTAATGTATGTGTGAAAGAAGAAATTAAAGATAACAAGTTTGTAATTGCAGGAACTAAACCTGGAATGAAAGTTTCCTGGACAGTTTATGCTGAAAGGAATGATCTTTATATGCAGAAATACCCTGAATCAAAAAATATGGAACCATTTAAATCTGCAAATGAAAAGGGCAAATACTCAAGACCGGAACTCTATAATCAACCTAAGGAAAAAGGAATTTTCTATACTCCTGAAATTGGTAAAAAGGAAAATAATTTAAAAAATAATCAATTAGAACTTATACATTAATTGTTTCATTCGGATAAAGTATTGCTTAACAAATTTTTATTGTGAACATTAAACCTGAATTTTGGAAATTTTGGTTTAAAAGTTCAATTTTAAATAATAATGAATAAAATCAGGCACATTTTATCTAAATCTACGTTTATCAGAGGAATACAATGTGAAAAGTCATTGTATCTTTATAAACATTTCTATAAAATGCGTGATAGGCTTAGTACTGAGCAGCTTGCGAAATTCAAGAGGGGGCATGACGTCGGAATATTAGCACAAAAATTATTTCCAGGTGGGGTTGATTTAAGCCCGGAATCACCTTTAAAATATGATAAGGCAATTCAGCAGACTGCAAAACATATAAAGAAAAAAACACCTGTTATTTTTGAAGCGGCTTTTCAGTACAATGGAGTTCTTGCTGCTTTGGATATTCTTGTTTTTAAAGAAAATGGCTGGTATGCATATGAAGTAAAAAGCTCATTATCTATCTCTCATACATTTCTTCTTGATGCTTCATTGCAATATTATGTGATTAGAAATTCAGGAGTAGAACTTAAGGAGTTTAATATAATATATGTTAATGAAAGTTATGTAAAAAATGATAATCTTGAACTTTCATTATTGTTTAATATAGAGAATGTTACTACGCAGGTACGTAATAATGAAGAATTTGTTAATTCTAAAGTAGAAATATTTAAAAAGGTAGTTTCAGGGTATAAAGAACCTGATATTGATATAGGTGAGCATTGTGATATTCCTTATACTTGTGATTATAAAGGTTATTGCTGGAATAAAATACCTGCTAAAGGTAGTGTGTTTTCTCTTGATAAGCTCAGTAAAAAGGAAAGATTTGAATTATACAAATACAGCCTTGTAAAAATTAATAGCATTCCTGATAGTTATCCATTAAGTAATGAAGTAAGATTTCAGATCAATCTTTATAAGAAAAAGAAAATATGGAATGATGATTTAAAATTTGCTCAATTTATCAGTAGGGTAAAATATCCGGTATGTATAATTCATATAGCCGTAAATAATCCTGCCATACCATTATTTCCTGGAAACAGGCCTTATCAGCAATTACCATTTGCTGCAGGAATTTTATATCAGAAATCTGAAAATGATAAACCTAAATATTCATATTTTATAGATGAACCAATAAATGATCCGACCTTCCATTGTTTGGAATTTTTAACAGAACATTCAACCGGATCAAAATCAATAATTGTATTTTCTGATATAAAAGAATGGTCATGTTTTGATTGCATACATACAATATCTGATAAAAAAGAAATATTAAATAATATTAAGGAAAAAACAATAAATCTGTATGAACCTTTTACCAATTTGTATCATTACAATCCCAAAATAGGGTTTGATTATAAAATTGAGAATATAATCAAATCTATTTCTGAAAATGGATTATCAAGAACTATTATAAAGAATGATACAGAATTATCCGATGCATATGCACAGTTAAGAACAGACACAGATATATTCAGAATTTCAGAAATAAAAGCCAATATAGAAGATTATATAAAAGTAGCTACTGACTATGATTATCAGATTTTAAAGTATCTGGAATCTAAATTAGAGTAAAATAAAAGAGCTTAGCACGACTTTATTATAAATTTCGGGTAAATGCTTCGTATTATATAATAGATAAACTGTAGAAGAGAGCTTATCTAATTATACTTAATATAATTAAATTTGGCATTAACTAATTTATCATTAACGATTGTTTTAAGATAATATATTCCCGGTGCAAAATTGCTGACATCGATAAAGCTGTCTGCAGATAATTGTTCTGATGAGTATACTTTTCTTCCAAGCATATCCAGAATTTCAATATCTTTTAATACATTACTGTTGTTTGTTTTAAAATATATCTTTCCTGTTGTCGGGTTGGGGTATATCATAAAATTAACATTATTATTTGTTATATTTTTAACAAAATTTCCAATTTCGATATTTATCCATTTTTCTGTAGATGCAGAACAAATTGCATTTGAAACCTGTAAAGTTGCCATAAAATTTGCGTCAGTAGTATAAACATGAGTAGGGGAGGCTAAAGAAGATGTTTTACTGTCACCAAAATTCCAGTCCCATTTCGTAGCATTCTTAATATCACATGAAAATGTTATTGTCTGATTTACATAAAGAGGTCCGTTAGTGATGATTTTAGGATTTAACATGTTGATATTTACTGTAGATTCCACACTACTTTTACCATATTTATTAGTTATCTTTAGCATGACTCTATAACTACCACCTGAGGTATAAGTATGATATGGATTTTGAGCAGATGATGTATTACCGTCTCCGAAATCCCATAACCAGCTTATAGGTTTATTTTCAGATTTATCAGTAAACTGAACATTCCCCTGGCAATTATCAGTAAGGTCAAAATCAAAAAGAGCTACAGGAAGAGAAATGTTGGATTGTATAATTACAGTATAATCTTCAATATCACCTCCTGATTCTGAGCATGAAGTAGGATATGAATAATTATAGTAATTTCCTGCAACTCTTAACCTTAATGGAATATCTGTTAAGGCAGAATCCGGAATTAATATATTTGTACTATGAGAAGTTGCACTATTAGAACTAAGTACTAATTCATTAGAAGAAAACGTTCCATCATTGTTATAATCTATCCATGCTCTTACATTATGATAGTATCCATTACCGGTAATTACCGATAAAGTGTAATTGTTTCCAGCTTTAATCATAGTTGATTGTGAACATGTAAAATTCATATAGCCTTGTCCCAGACTTGAAGTGTTTGAAATAGTATTGAAAGTTACTTTCGAAATTCCATAAGAGCTGTTAATACTGCTAATAATTGGAGTACAGGAAGATTGAACCGGTGAATTTATATTGGTTAAGGAGATGGGTTTTATTATTGTATCACATCCGTTAGAATTGCATGCTATTAATTTTGCATTGAATATACCTGTAGATTTATAGATATGGGTAGTGCTTTTAAGAGTTGATGTTTGTCCGTCTCCAAAATCCCATTTGTAGGAGGTAGGTACATTTTTTGAATGATCTGTAAATGTAATATTGCCACCGCATTCCGGTTGTAAATAATCAAAATCAGCACATGGATTATTAGATACATTTAATGTGCATGGAATTTGAATAACAGGATTTTTAGGGTCGTTAGTATAGAATTTTATTAAAGTCTTATATGTACCTCCATTAAGATTTTTACTATTAAAATTTAATGAAATGTTTGAATTTCCATTGTTAGCTACAGAACCTGAATATTTATTAGCTAAAACACCTCTGTTGAATGCATTATCCCTTATCCATTTAACGGAATTAGAAATTATTTGCATAGAATATTTGTCCGAATTATAATAATTAAAACCAATAAATATTGCTTTACCTAATCCAATAGGTCTGTAAGAAACAATATCATATCCATTTGAAGTGATAAGTCTTACAATATCTTTATTCGAGAAAATTACAGAGTAGGTAGAATTCTGATAATTTATAGTTGAAGGAAACATATATGTAATCGGATGATTTGGGTTGTTAACGGTTAAATTATTATAAATTGAACCATATGTGCTTCCTGAAAAAAGTCCGGTATTGAAAAGATAACCCCCATAGTTATAATTATAACCTGCGCAAATAATTATAGTTCCGCCATTTTTAGTGTATTCCTGCAATACATCTGAATATTTTGCAATTTCTGAAGGTGCACTAGTCAGAGGCGGTATAAGTAATATATCGATTCCTCTTAATGAATCTTTAAGTCCTGAAGGTGTTGTCAGGTTTGCTTCTGTCAGTGTATAATCAGTAAAATATTGATTAATTGCTTTTATAGTGTTTGAGTAATAATTTAAGTCTGCACCATTTTTTAATGCAAGAATATTTAATTTGGAATTTGCGCATATTCCGGTATTATATGTCAGAGTACTTGAACCATTATTAGTTATATTTATAGTTTTAACTGTTGAATCTCCACAAGAATTAAGTGAAACGTTAAAACTTGCAGGGGAAACAGATATTACGGGAGGTTTATAGACATAAGCTGAAATATTGATTTTTTTAGTTTTATCGTTGTTTAAAATAAATAGAGTATCGTTTATTATGCCGGCATTCGCAGGTAAATATTTAATCGAGATTGTTTCTGTATCACCAGGCAGAATATAAAATTTATCAGGTGAAATAGAGTAGCCGCTATGATTTGTAGTAATATTGCTGATTTTCAGGGTATCACAACCTTTGTTATATATGTCAATTTTTTTGCTTGAATCAGATGTATATTGCATAATAGAGTCATAGTTTATACTATTCAAAGATGCAGATATGGATGGTTTGCCCTTGACAGTAAGAATTACCGGGATAGTATCAGAAGACGAATATGGGTCATTTGACTTAAATACAATAGAGGTTGAATATTTACCTGAATTAAGATTTGTTGAATTAAAATTAAAGTTAATTTTAACGGAGTCTCCAATATTAACTGAATCTTTTGCCTGACTGATTTTAATCCAATCAGGTAAGTCTCCGGTTGCTACCCATTTTACTGAGTTGGATATTATTTTTGAAGTATAATCATTATTGTAATAATAATCAAAACCTAAATATATAGCTTTACCTTTTCCGATTTGTCTGTATGCAACAGCATCGTAATTTTGACTATATTTTACCAATCTGATTATATCAGGATCTTTAAAATTGTAGCAATAGATGTTGCTGTTACAATAAAAAGAACTTGGAAACTGATAAGTTATAGGATGATTTTTATCTTGTATATATAAATAGTATCCAGAGGAATAATATTGAAATGTGCCGTTAAATAAACCTAAATTCATCAGATAAGAATCACTGGAACTATAACCACTGCAAATTATAACATTACCTCCATTTTTTACAAAGTCCTGTATAACCTGAGACATACTGATAATTGTTGATGAAGATGCATTTCTCAATCTTGGAATTAACAAAATGTTTTTGTCTTTAAGTTGTGATTTCAGAGATGTGGAAGACGATGTATTTGTTTCAGTTATATTGAAATTTGTATAATATTTTTTAATAGAATTAATTGTATTTGCATATTCATCTGTATTAATTCCATTTGTAAATGCAAGAATTTCAACCTTACTTTGAGCAGGGGGATTATTAATGTAATATTTTAAAGTATTTTGACCCTTGTTGTATATTGTAATAGAAGCTGAACAAGTCCCATTGCATGAATTTATTATTGAATTGACGACAGACGGGTATTCAGAGAATTTGGGAGCTCCATAGCCTTTCCCGTTCAAACAAATTGAAGTATCCTTATCATTGTTTTTAAAGAAAAGTTTATCATTATATGTTTTAATACTATTCGGTGAAAATGTTATTTTAACTTTTCCTGAGTCTCCGGCTTGGATTGTTAATTTTGTCAGATTAGCTTTAAAATCTGAGTTAGAAACTGAAATATTGCTAATGATTAATGGTGCACATCCTTTATTGTATATTAAAAGAGAATCGTTTGTTGAATGACCATCCATTAAATTTCCAAAACTGATATTACTTTTTGCAAAATTAATTTCAGGTTTACCGTTAACAATTAATTTAATTGGAATACTATCGTTTGGATTTAGAGTATCGTTTGAATTTATTGCAATTTTATAAGAATATTTTGAGGAAATAAGACCTGAAGATTTGAATTTCAAATCTAAAATTGCTGAATCCTGTTTGTTTATATTGCCGCTTTTATTATTAATAATAAGCCAATTTGCTAAAATTTCTTTTGTGCAAAATTTTAATGTATTAGTGTGAATTTTGGAAATATAATTATCAGCATTTTGATAGTCGGAATTAATAAAATAGGCTTTCCCCAAACCGAATTTTTTGAAACCTACAATGGAATAGTTGTTGTATTTTATTAGGCTTGTTATATTTGAATCTTTAAGTGAAAATAAATAAGCATAATTTTTGAATGTTATTTTTTTAGGAAAATTAAAAGTTATAGGATTGCTTGTATCATTGACAGTGAGATAGTTTCCTGTATATATTTCGTCGTAATATGAACCGGTAAATAAGCCAAGGTTAGTAAGATATTGATAACCATCAAAAATGATTATATTACCACCTTTTTTTATGAAATCCTGAATTATTGAAGTATAACCTGTTATTGTATTAACATTATAGTTAATATATGGAATAATTAACAGGTCTTTGTCAGATAACTGTTTTTGAAAATCTGATGCAACTGAAGTGTTTGTTTCAGTTAATGTATAATCTATACCGCTTGTTATAATATCATTTTTAATATTATTATAATTTGTAGTATTTACACCATAGGTATAGGTTAATATTTGAAGTTTGCCTGATTTATAGGATATATTATAATTAAGGATACCATTCCCTTTATTATAGATTTTTAAAGGTATTGTTGTTGAATCGTTACATGAATTAATTTTTGCAACCACTGAGTCTGAATTAAAAGAAATAGTTGGAAGACCGTCTCCATTTCCTCTCAGGTAAATAGTAGTGTCAGTATCATTGTTATATATCTTAATATTTCCTGAATAAGATTTTATTTGTTCGGGAGAGAAAGAAACCTTAATATATCCTTTATCAAAAGGTTGTACGGTTAATTTTGTCGGATTTGTGCTAAATTCAGGTATCGATGGAATGATATTGGTTATATTCAATGTTTTACATCCTTTGTTTATTATAAAAAGTGTATCAGTCTTGGTTTTACCAATCAAGATATTTCCGAAATTTATAGCGGATTTATTAAAATAAATTTCAGGTTTTCCGGAAAGATTTAATTTTACAGATATTGTATCATAAGAATTGAGAGAATCATTTGAATTGATAATTATATTTGCTGAATAGGTTCCTGAAATCAGATTATCAGAAAGGATTTTTATATTTAATAATGCAGAATCACCTTTGGATATTGTATCTGTTATTTTATTTGTTTTTAACCAATCCGGAAAATTCCCATCAGTTCCGGCCCATCTAACAGTATTTGCCAACATTCTGGAAAAATAATCATTATTATAGTAAAAGTCATCACCGATAAATATTGCTCTACCCTTACCGATTTTTCTGTATGATACAACATCATAATTGTTGTATTTAACAAGTCTTATTAAATCGGGATTTGTTAATGCGTATGTATATATATATAAATTATTGCTTGTAATGGTATTGGGAAATTTATAGGTTATAGAATCATTTGAATTTTGTATATTAAGTGAATAATTTGAATAAGAATAATTATAGAATGACCCTGAAAATAAACCTGTATTTGTCAAAAAACTTCCATTATTGCAATATCCACTACAGAAAATCACGGAACCTCCATTATTTATGAAATTTTGTATAACAGAATTCATGGATAATATTGTAGAAGAACTTGCATTATTAAGTTTAGGAATTAGCAATATTTTCTTATCATTAAACAATTTTTGAAGAACATTAGGATTAGTTGTATTTGTTTCATATAGGTCATAATTTGTATAATAATTATTTAGCGCTTTAATTGTATTTGCATATTCACCGTTCAAATTAGCTCCATAAGTGTATGAAAGAATTTTGACTTTATCAATGCCTGAATTGCTTATTTTATAGATCAAATCTCCACGTCCTTTGTTGTATATTGTTAATGGTATTGAATCTACAGAATTACAGTTGTTAATATTCGAATTAATAGCTGTTGATGAGAACGAGCTTTCCGGATATCCAATACCGGTCCCAGTTACACAAATATTTGTGTCTTTGTCATTATTATAAATTTTAATTTTTCCTGAGAATGATTTATATGCATCGGGGGTAAAAGAAATAACTACATTACTGGAATCAAAAGGTTGAATAGTTAATTTGGTATTATTTACATTGAATTCCGGCACACTCGGAATCATATTGGTTATTGTCAGTGCTTTACAACCTGTATTAATTATTTTAATAGTGTCGGTAATTGTACTGTCTTTTAATATTGTTCCAAAATTTATATTATTCTGAACTATATTTATGGAAGGATTTCCAGCAACAGTAAAATTACATGGAATAATTATAGTTGAATTTGCTGAGTCATTGGTATTAATTATTATTCCTTTGTTATAAGTACCTGAATTAAGTCCATTTGAAGATAAAGTAAAATTAATTGTTGTTGAATCTCCATATGAAACTTTTTTGCCGGGGAAGTTAACATGTAAACATTTTCCCAAAGCTTGATTAATAGACCATTTTACTGCATTTGCAATTATTTGAGATGAATAATTATCATTAGAATAATAATTGAAACCAATGAAGATTGCTTTCCCTTTTCCAATAGGTCTGTAACCTACAGCATCAGCTGAGCTATTATATTTTATAAGACTGACATAATCAGGATTAGTGAAAGAATAAATATATGTATAAGGTTGAGCTGTAATGGTTGCAGGGAATTTATAAGTAATTGGATTATTTGTGTTTTGAACTGTTAATGTAGAACTACTGGTATAAGTATAAAAAGAACCTGAAAATAATCCAATATCCATAAGAGAATTATTATAGTTAATCAGTCCACTACAAATTATAACAGTACCTCCTTCGTTAACAAAATTCTGAATTACAGTTGACATACTTGT
This sequence comes from Bacteroidota bacterium, assembly GCA_030706235.1. Lineage (GTDB taxonomy): Bacteria > Bacteroidota > Bacteroidia > Bacteroidales > GWE2-29-8 > JAUZOY01. The sequence goes on from JAUZOY010000013.1 coordinate 10,439, forward strand.
AAATGTTGAATAATTACAATTTGTTAATTTAGGAATTAATAATATTTGTTTATACTTGAGCTTTTCCTTTAATTCATCAGGAGAAGATGTATTTGTTTCTGTTAGATTATAATCAGTAAAATATGAATTTATTGCTTTAATAGTATTAGCATATTCTCCTGACATATCTGCCCCGTTTGTATATGCAAGTATTTCAGGTTGGGAATTATTAATAGGTTCGATTTTTAAATCACCGACCCCATTATTGTAAATTGTTATTGGAATTTGTACCGAATCTCCACAGTTTGAAATTGTTGTTTTTACTGATGAAGGTCGATAACTCAACTGGGGAACTTTTTGTATATAAATTGTCTTTTCAATTGTATCATAGTAAGAACAGTTTTTTGTAATTAGTTTTACATTGTAAGTTCCTGATGTTGAGTATTTATGAATGGGATTTTGATTAGAAGAACTATAACCGTCTCCAAAACTCCATTTCCATGATAATGGAATATTTGAAGTACTATCAGTGAAATTAATATTTGTGTTAAGAGGAGCATTTGTGTCGGAAATTGCAAATGCAGCAACAGGAGGTATATTTGGTGAAACTATTGAGCTCCAGTCTGCTTTAAATCCTGTGTTAGTCGTTGAACCATTTGAGTGAAATACAATATACATAGAACCGGAAGTAGCTGTAACTGCTGATGGAATAGTTGTCCCGGAAGCATTTAATAATTGTTTACCTGAAGTTGAAGAGCCATCATAGACTGTTAAATAATCATAATTACTTTCGGTATTAAAGGAATTAAAAGAGAGAGTTATGCTTTTTGCGCAAGGTATTTTTATTAAAAAGTAGCAGGTCTCATAATTAGAATAATTATTATTCTGACCACCAGAATCATATAGCGTTCCTGAAATAGCATTGGTAGAAGTAGCAGAACACATATTAAAATCACTTGTTACATTAATATAGCTTGTTTTAACTAATGTATCGCTACCATTTGTATTAGTAACAATAAGGGTTACATTATATTTCCCTTTAGTATTATATGTGACAGTTGGATTTTGTAAATCAGATGTTGCAGGATTACCACCAGGAAATATCCATTTCCATGATTTAGGAACATTAAGAGATTGATCAGAAAATTTTACAGTGTTTCCTGCATAAATTGTGGTATCGTCTGCAATAAAATCAGCTTTTGGTGCTGCATCATTTTTCTTTATAATTACGGAATAATCCTCAAACTGACCATATCTACTTTGGCAAGATGAATTTAAAGGATAGGAATAAGCATCAGATCCAACTCGCATCCTTAGAGATTTATCCGGTACTGCACCTCCCGGTATAAGAAGGTTAGTTGTATGATTATGCAATTTATTACTTGAATTGAATACAAGATCCAGAGAATCAAATTTCCCATTATTATTCAGATCTATCCATACTTTTACATTCTCATTATAATAGTTATTTGTTAATACTGTTAGCGGGTATTGAAGGCCTTCTGTTACGGTAGTAGATTGATCGCATGAATAGTCAATATTACCTTCATTTGATAATCCTGAAGAATTATTAATATTATTAAATGAAACATTTAAAATTCCATAATCTTGTCCCGGGTATTGAGTCTTGGGTGTACAATCAGCTGCAATAGGTCCTTTTCCATCTGTAATTGTAATTATATTGGTAGTTGTATCTGAAGTGCCGCAATATGTGCTTCCTTTGGCAATAAGAGTAACATTATATTTTCCTGCACTTGTAAAAGTATGAGAAGGATTAATTGCATTATCGGTTGTTCCATCGCCGAAATTCCAGTAATAGGAAGTTGCATTTTTAGAAGAATCTGTGAAATTAATTGTTGAGGGAACGATACATGTAGAAGTTTGTGAAGGTGTAAATTCAGCAACAATAGATTTGTTAGATGAATATGAATTTCCTACACCTACTGCATTCCATGCGTTTGTAGTTTCAAATACTTCTTCAGAACATTCTCCATAAAGATCTATAGCAGCCTGAATTGAATGGGTTCTGAGATCATTATAGTCAGAATACATAGATAAATAAACTGTTAATGTTCTATAAATAATTTGAGCAGCTTTGTCAAGTCCAATACCATTTATAGAATAATTTACACCATTATCGTTTTTTCCATTTCCTCCCTGAGAAAGAAGATAAAACCAATATTCAGCAACTCCTGCATTTTCATGGTATGTTGAATCAGTGTATCCCCAGTATAAACCTTTGTAAGTGTCCGGACATTGGAATGATTTAGGATCTGACATACTTCTGATTCCTTTTTTATCAGTTGTGATTTTTTCTGCTATTGTCCAGTTTGCTGTTGATGGAGAAACATAGAACTCTAAAATTGTTCCGAATATATCAGCTAATGCTTCATTTAAAGTAAGAGGCTCTCCTGAATAGGCTAAGTTAGCAGTATTTTGTACAAGACCGTGTGTGAACTCATGACCAACAACATCAGTTGCCGTAAATGGTGTATATTTTGTATCATCGCCATCTCCGTAGGCAGTATATTCGCCATCCCAGAAGGCATTTGAAAATTTATTATCAAAATGAACTATACAAACAAGGGCTTTCCCATTATTATCAAGACTATTTCTGCCAAATACATTGTGTAATAAATCGTAATATTTTTCTGCATTAAAATGTGCATCAAGTGCTACGTTGTCCTGGTTAGTAGTAGAGTTCCAGTAATTATCAGTATCTGTAAAATCTACTGCATTTGAATAGTCTGTACTATTATTCAGATCGGCTGTAATAATTCCTCCTCCTCTTCCAGTTTCTTCCAATACATAGTATTGATTATTACTGTCCCAACTTGTCATAATAGTTTGAGTACCTGAATACCTGGTAACAGCAGTACCCTTAGTATCAGAAGTCAGAATTCTGTTTACTTTGCTTACTAATGAACCATCATTGGCATTTATGTATACAAAATATCTGCCAAAAGGTTTTGTTGAAAATATATCAAATTTATAGGATAAAACAAGTTTATCACCTTTAGGAACAAAAACAATTTCTCCTACAGGAGTTTTATACTTTAGGCTGTTTTCCCATTTATATGAAGATGCTCCAATAATTTCTTTAGCTTTTTCTAATGCATCATTTTCAGTAATTTGAGGCTTTGTTGAGTTTGGTTTATTATCTGTCAGGATATTTCCGTTACCGGATTTTATATTACCATCTTTTGAATGTATATAAAATACCGAACCTTCTACAGGTATGTTTTGATAACAAAGTTGTTGTCTGCAATGAGTATATCCGAGTTTGTCTTTTTCAACTTTAAATTCCTTAAAATTATAATTATCGGAAAGTCTTAATGATTTTGGAAGCCAAGATGATAGATTCTTAACAGGAACAGAAATATTATTTTTCAATTCAAAGAAAGATATATTATTTGTTTTGCTGTTCAGAATTACTTTATGGGCTTCCTGGATGATTTTTTCAGCAGGCCTGTTGGTAAACGTTTGAGCATTTAGAAATGTATATATGCCTAATAATAGAATATTTGTTGAAAATAATTTTTTCATGATATGATAAATGACTTACATTGTTGCTTTTAGTGCTAATTTTATGTGATTTGTGGTTTTTATGACTACAAAATATGTTTCCTATGTTAGAGTATGCAAAATTAATTTTTTAATTTGTTTTTTTTATTAAAAATTTTATTTTCAATACTAATTTATTATCCTTTACTTAAAGATTGAATAAATACGAATACAATTAAATAATTTTTATATTATAATTGTTGGTTTTAATGCGTAAGATGTTTTATTATTCCTTTTGAGAACTGCTACGTACCTTTACAAATAGCATCTATAACCCATATCTCAAAACGTCGTACACCTGTACTGTTTTCTTATATCCGCAGGTGAATTTGTAACCTCAACCTCACATAATCACTTATAGGATTGGGATAAACCTTTATTATAACTTCAAATTTAAAAAAAATATTAAGAATTGTTTTGAATAATTAAAAAGAATTGCATCCGGCTTAAATTGTTCTCACCCAGGCATGCTGACTAAAAGATTTAATTCTCCCTGTTACAACCAGTTCATAGATATGGATATAAAGGCTTCTTTGACAACATTAGCCATGAACTCATGCTCAATACATTAGACAAACTAGTAAAGGAGAAATGGGTAAACTATACTGTAAGTGCTGGCTTGAAATGTCGGTGGAAAAGGTAGATGGGACAATAGTTGAGAAAGAAGGACATGGTACGCCACAAGGTAGGGTAATAGGTATACAAATATTATTCAATAAATTTTTTGAATTTATTTAAGATTATGATTTTTTTGTAGTTTTGCAAATTATTTACTTATATCGAAAGGTGAAAAAGCTAATCAGCATATTCAAAAATAAATACGTAGCAGCAGTGCTGATATTCCTTTTTGTAATGCTTTTTTTTAACAGCAATAATATAATATCTCAGTATGAATATGCAAAAAAGCTACACAAACTTAAACAGGATAAGAAATATTATATTGAACAGATTGCAAAAGACAAGAAGACATTACAGGATATGAAGAATCCCAAAATTCTTGAAAAAATGGGCAGAGAAGAATATCTGATGAAGAAAGATAATGAAGATATATTCCTGATTATAGTTGACTCAACAAAAAAACAGTAGGATTTTTCTTGTTTAATTCCTGTTTTAAATTTTTCAGGTTAAAAGTATTAAGACGGAATAATGAAATCTATTTAGCACATGATTATGGATCAGATGATTAATAAAAAGAAAATCAATATTAATATCAGTCTGATCCTTTATTCATTGCTAATAGCAATGCTTTTTATTTTAGCGAAAGGATACATGTTTAATACCGGTGATCAGGCTGAACATTTACCTCCTGTGTATAAACTGATAGATCCCTGTTTATATTCTCATGATTACTACATGATACCATTTATTGCCGAGGGGTTTACTGTAAGGTTTTTTTATGTTTATTTTATTTATTATCTTTCTTTTATAATCTCTGTACCTGCAATTTGTTTTTTGATTACAGTATTAAGTATAGCTCTTACATCTTATTCCATTTCAGAGATTACACGTTTTTTTACAAAAAATCAAAATGCAATATATTTATCTCCTGTATTAGTGCTTTTAGTTTTCTATAATTATACTCTTGGCGGTAACAACATTCAATATTCATATTGTATATCAAGCGGGATTTCAAAAGCTATAATTACATTTGGTATTTTAAAATTTTTCAAAAAGAATTATATCTATTCCGGTCTCATGCTCGGAATAGCTTCTTTATTTCATCCTCTTGCCGGTTTACAGATCTTTCTTATTCTTTTCCTTGTGTTAATATTTAAAGGTAATTCTGATATAAAGAAATCATTTATCCGGCTATTAAGATTTTCAATATTATTTATTATTCCTGCATTATTAGCTGTTTTACCGGTTATTTTTAAGCAAACTTCAGGTAGTTTTATTTATGATAAGAAATTGTACAATACAATAATGTACTATTTTAAATTTCCACAACATTTTAATCCTTTGATGTTTCCTTTACTGAGTTATATAAAGTTCATTGCACTTTTAGTTGTTGGAATATTCATTCTCAGTCTCAGAAAATTTGAAGTGAAAAAAGAAGTGAATTTCTTTTTTATAATCACAATTTCAGGTATGATTTTATATACAATGTTTTTCAGCGGATTAAAATATTATGAAGTCGGAAAGGTGCAATGGTTTAAAACATCAATCTGGATTGTGATGTTTTCATCAATTCTAATTTCATCTTATGTTTCCGGTTTCTTTCCGGATAGGTTAACAAAGCTTCTGATTAAAAATACAGGTATAATTTCAATTATATTGATATGTATATCCGGATTTATAATTTTAGATTCACAGGCTATACCAATTGAACGCATTCAAAACAGGTATATGGTAGGTAAATACAGAAAGTCTGATCTGACAAAGATTCATGAGTGGATCGAAAAGAATACTCCTGTAGATGCTGTTTTCCTTACATCTCCTGATGATTTCGGCTTTTTGGCTGAGGCTAAAAGATCTCTGATTACCGGGTATAAGGCAATGCTTATCCATAATCCTGAATTTATAATAAACTGGTATCTGACATATAAAGAAATATATGGTGTAGGAATAGATGATGTAAAATATAAATATTTTCCAATGCATACGGTAGGGGAGGAGATATACCCTTCAGACCTATATAATACAAGAAATGTAAGAGATTTCTATCCTTCAAAATATAAAATTGATTACAGAATTGATAATATCAGGGATTGCAAATATTTGAATAAGCTCGGCTCACAAGTCCACAGGGAAGGAGATTATGTGGTTACAAAATTTAATATTCCTTAATGAACTTATAATAATAGTTCCTTTCTTTTGTAGATATGTTAATGAAATATAGTCCCTGTGAATAGTTGCTGATATTGAGTGTTGATATACTTTTACTTATATGAGATAAATCAGGGGAAAGTATCAAAACTCCTAAATTATTATATACATTAATGCTAAAGTTTTCATTAGTAGAAATTTCATTTGAAATGAATAAAATGTTCTGAGCAGGATTAGGATATATTTTAAAAGCTCTATTAACAGTTAATTCTTCAATTCCAGTTTCAGAAGGTATTTCTACCGCAGTGATATATTGACAATTATTTATATCTTTAACTGTAACCCTGTAAGTACCTGAAGTAAGATTAATAGCTGTGGATGTTGTTTGACTTGCGCTATCACTCCATTGATATTCATAAGGAGGAGTGCCTCCATCTGCAATAATAGTTGCACTTCCATTCTTTTTATTATTATATTCAGGTGTTGCATTGACTATAACTGATATAGCTTGTGGATCAGTTATTTGAATCGTATCAGTTGTCTGACAGTGATCATTATCATAAACTGTTATTCTATATAAACCTTTAGAAAGATTGCTTAAGGATGTATTATTATTATTATTATTATTACTCCATGAATATGTATAAGGAATCGTACCTCCTGTTACTTTAATAGTTATAGATCCGTTTGCCTGACCCATGCAAGTAACATTATTTTTATTCAATACTGTTATTAATAACGGATTAATGATATTGATTGCAAAATTTGTATTATAATTACATCTATTGGAATCTATTACAGAAACAGTATAAATTCCCTGTGCTAATTTTTTTGCTGTAATTCCCGTATCGCCATTACTCCATGAATATTTTAAAGGAGGTGTTGCATTAATCAGACTTATGCTTGCACTTCCGCTTGAATCTTTACAAGTATAAGCCGGTTTAGTTGAGATTTTTATTATTGTCTTTTGCGGTTCTTTTACAACAATATTATTTAATTTTACTATACATTTATTGTAGTCAGATACATATACTGAATAATTTCCTGCACTTATATTTTTTATATTAGAAGTTGTATCACCTGTTGACCATAAAAATTTCAGAGGATTCATTCCTCCGGATAAATTTAAATAGATTGAGCCTGTTTTGCTGTTATAGCACTTTAAATTAACAGTACTGTCATTGATAACCGGAGGTGGACTAACAGTAATATAGTCTCTGAGAATTAAAGTATCTGTACCGATGCTATCAGAAGCAATAAGTGTTACACTATATTTTCCGGGGTTATTATAGATTATTACAGGATTTTCTTCAGTTGAAGTATCAGGACTGCCTCCTTCAAATGTCCAGTTCAGGCTTTTATATGAGTTTTTTGTTTGATTATAATAGGAGACTACAGAACCAACACAGGAATTAACTTTATCCGAGGAGAATCCTGCAACAGGAAGAACATTATTCTTTTTCCCATCAATTTTTATATTGTCCAGGTAAATATTATTCCCTTTATCATTGTAAGTTTCAAACTTAAATATTACGTTCTGATTTCCTGTGAATTGGATTAATGATATGTTGTTACATTCAGCGAATCCGGTTGAATTGCACCAGTCTCTTTGAGCGGACGGAACAAAATCGCTGTTGATAATTGAGTTTGTTTGAAGAGATTTTCCACCTTTAGCAAAAATTTTGTAGGGAAAGGTCTTACCGCAGTCAGTTGATACATATACTAACAGTGAATCTTTGCACGAATCATTTGCCATTCGGTAAGAATGTTCGAAGCTAAGAGTAATGTCAGAATAACCTGATAAATCAAATGGTTTTGAAACTAAAGCATCTCTTTGGGATTTTGTTGTATAATTATAGAGGTTTACTCTTGCCGCATAATTAAGTAAACTAGTTTTGTATATTTCCCATGTTGTGGAATTATCTGTATTTTGTATATCCCATTTATTTGTGTCAAAAGTCTGGCTCTCAAAATTTTCAGAAAATGGTAGTTTGTTACCGGTACCATAAACTGATATATATGATTTTTTAATAAGAGTATCATTTCCGTTTTGATTAGCTGTTATCAGGATTGCATCATAAATCCCGGGAGTAGAGTATGTTACGGTAGGATTTTGGGAGTATGATATAGTATCATCTGCACCGGGCAATATCCATTTCCATGAAGTTGGCATTCTTTTTGAATTATCTGTAAAATTAGTTGTATGTCCGGCACAAACATTTGTTTTTACAGCATAGAATTCGGTTAAAGGTTTCGAATTATTAATAGAAAATAAATCAGCCTGCCATAACCCTCTTCCAAAAGTACCGGCTCTTATTTTTCCTGCATTGTATTTTATTTCGAGGTCATTTACAATAACATCAGGTAGACCGTTTGAATATGTTATCCAGTCATTCATTGTATTATCTTTATAATAAACACCAACATCAGTTCCTACATACAAACCATCTTTAGAACCATTTTCATAAACAATACAATTTACCGGAAGGTTAGGCAGAGAACCCGAACAATTTTTCCAAGTTTTACCGCCATCATTACTATAAAATACTTTATTGCCGCTTGAATAACCAGACATAGAAACCCAGACAGCATTGGGATTGTAAGGATTAATAGTTATGCTTTTAATAGCGACATCTGCAGGTAATCCATTAGTGATTTTGTTCCATTTTATACCTCCGTCTGAAGTCATGAATATGTTGCTATATGTAGCTGTATAAATGTATTTGTTGTTTGAAGGTGATACCGCAATTGAATGTAAATTTTCGGTTGAGTCAAATTGAGAGATTTTAGACCAATTATCGCCTCTATCTGAAGATCTCCATACATTAATACAAGCTTCATATAAAATTTTAGGGTCGACTGGATCAATCAAAAATGGTGTTATCCAGTCACCTTTTTCAGTTACCTGGCTATTGATATGTTGAAATTGTATGTTATCAGTTTGAGATCTGTACACCTGCCCATAATAGATAGTTGCATATTTATAGTTACTATTTGTATAATCAATAGCGCACTCCATTCCATCTCCGCCAAGTATTGTAGACCATTGTCCGTTATTATAAAAGTTTGTACCATTATCCTGCCAACCGCTCATTATCAAATCAGGATTATTTGCAGAACATCCTATTTTATATATTTGTCCGATTGACAGTCCATTACTTAAATCTATCCAATTTACGCCATCTTCGCCAATTTTGAAAATACCTCCGTCGCAACCTGCATAAATAGTAGAAGGTTCTTTAGGATGAAATTCAAGAGAATGAATATCGGCATGAACATATGGTATTGAGTTTGCACCAAACCAGTGTGTAGATGGAGTCCAAGAGTAACCTCCGTCTGTTGATTGCCATATGTTTACTCCTCCTGTGTAAATTAAATCTTTATTTACAGGTGAGACAGCTAAAGCTAAATCATACCATGATTGTCCTCCTGTATCATTACCGTCTGCATCCCAACCAAGAATATTTGGTGAATAAGAGGTTAATTTAAACGAGACACCAGCATCAGTTGATTTATAAAATCCCAGGAATCCGTATGAGTTATTACTTGCCAGAACGTATAAATTATCAGGAGCATCCTTAGTTACGGCAATTGCAATCCTGTTTTCTGTTGGCATATCTGTCATAATCTGGTAGAATTTTTCACCTGAATTATCAGATTTGAATACTTTTGTTCCTGAAGCATAAATTATGGCAGGATTATCAGGTTTAAATTCAATATCTTTAAAATCGCCTGTTTTTACTAATTTCCAGTTACTGCCGGCATCGCTTGATTTATATATACCAAGACTGGTTGCAACAAATAAAATATTTGAATTAGTTGGATATATAACTAATTTGCTTATTTTTCTTAGAGAACTAACTTTCCAGTTTAGCCCTGTTGTTTCCCAAGTGATTCCGCCATCAGTTGATTTTAAAATTCCGATGCTATAGGTTTGTCCTGCATCACCATCTCCTGTAATAAGATACATTATTTTGGGATTATCAGGATTAATTACAATATCAGTTACTCCAATAGAGGGGAGGTTATCTGTATTTGATGACCATGTATTACCTCCATCAGTACTTTTCCATAATCCTCCGGAAGGAGAACCTATGAAAATAATATCAGGGTTTAAGGGGTGAAACCTAATGCAATTTATTCTTCCCGCACCTCCTCTTCCGGTAGGAACTGCAAAAGGTCCTAATGATTCCCATTTGCTTAAATTAAATGATTTTTCATTAAAGCTTTTATTATTAGATTTAGTTTTATATTCCCAAATGGCTGTTCTGTTGATGTTTCCTGTCGGATATACCCGAGGTTCCATAAAACTTTCCCATCGTTTGAATTGTTTCCAACCACGTGATTTTGTAAAAGATTTATTCTTCCAATCTTGTTGAAACAACTTCCGGGTCTTATAAAAATCCGCTGAAGGATCATTCATAAGATCATTCCAATTTTGAGAAAATGAAGAAAAGAATAAAATATTTATAGTTAGAATTAGAACAAACCTGCGCAATTTATAATCAATTAGAAGATTTTTTATTTCGATTGCAAACCTACATTTTTTTTTCTGAATGCTGTATTATTCTTTAATTTTTTCAGGTTTTAGCTGTTGTAGAATTTAAACAGTAGAAAAATAATTATTTATCGATTGCCAATAAACTTTTAAATTAATGTGCTTCAAACCAATTACTACCTGTTTCAATCTCAACTTCTATAGGAACTGTCATTGGTATAGCATTTCTCATTTCATTCCTGATTATAGGAATTAAAGTATCCAGTTCTGACTTATGTACATCAAATATTAATTCATCATGAACCTGCAGGAGCATTTTAGTTCTAAACTTCAATGCGTTCAATTTATTAAAAATGTTAATCATTGCAATTTTAATCATGTCTGCTGCGGAGCCCTGAATAGGTGCGTTTATGGCATTCCTTTCTGCATAACCTCTGATGACTGCATTTGTTGAATTTATGTCTTTAATATATCTTCTCCTGCCTAAAATCGTTTCTACATAGCCGTTTTCTTTTGCGAATTCTATAGTTTTATCCATATATTTTTTAATACCCGGATATTTTTCAAAATATTGATTGATAATAAATGTTGCTTCTTTACGTGGTATGTTTATTCTTTCTGATAATCCGAAAGAAGATATTCCGTATATAATTCCAAAGTTTACGGTTTTTGCTTTTCTGCGCATATCTTTTGTGACTTCGGAAAGAGGAACATCATATAGTTTGGCAGCTGTTGCTGTGTGAATGTCAAGTCCGTTTTCAAATGCTTCAAGCATTCCGGGGTCTTTACTTACTTCTGCAATTATTCTTAATTCAATCTGAGAATAATCTGCAGATAATAGGACATAATCTTCATTTCTTGAAACAAAAGCTTTTCTTATTTCTCTGCCTTTCTCGGTTCTGATAGGTATATTCTGAAGGTTGGGATTGTTAGAGCTTAATCTGCCGGTTGCAGCTACGGCCTGATTATATGAAGTATGAAGTCTGCCTGTTCGTTTATTTATCAATTGTGGCAGTACATCAACATATGTTGACTTAAGCTTGGTAAGAGAACGGTAATCAAGTATTTTTTGAATGATTTCATGCTTTTCAGATAGTTTTACCAGTACTTCTTCACTTGTTGAATATTGTTTGGTTTTTGTGAGTTTTGCATTATCAACAATTTTTAATCTTTCAAAAAGTATTTCTCCGAGTTGTTTTGGTGATGATATATTAAAATTTGTACCGGCAAGATGGTATATTTCTTTTTTCAGGTCATGTATTTCCTGAGAAAGCTGAATGGAATATTCATTTAAAGCTTTAACATCAAGTTTTATTCCTTCAGCTTCTATCGCAGAAAGAACTTTTAACAGGGGTATTTCTATATCATAGAATATCTTTTCAGATTTCAGTTCTTTCAGCTCTTTTTCTAATATTTGTTTAAGTTGCAATGTTATATCGGCGTCTTCACATGAATATTCTTTTATAGCTTCTTTGTCAACAAATTTCATGTTTGATTGTCCTTTACCCTTTTTCCCTATTAAAGCTTCAATGGGAACCGGATCATACTTCAGATACATTCTTGCCATATAATCCATATTATGTCTCTGGTCAGGATCAACGAGATAATGTGCAAGCATTGTATCAAATAATTTACCACGTACTTCTATATCATACCATTTGAGTACAGATATGTCATATTTAATATTTTGTCCTATAAACTCTGTATCGGAATTATAAAATATTGGTTTGAACTCTTTTACAATTTCCAGGGCATCATCAAAATTGTCGGGCATAGTAACGAAATATGCTTCATGAGGTTTGAATGCAAATGATATTCCGACAAGTTCACAATCATTAGGATCAATACCGGTTGTTTCGGTGTCAAAACATATAGATTTTTGAGATAATAATTCTTTGATTAGTTGTTCCCTTTTTTCAAGTGTATCCACTAAAACATATTTATGAACAACTTTTTTAATATTATTTAAAGAAGAAAATGAGCTTTCTTCTTCTGTAATATTTCCCTCTTCATTTAATTCACTGAAAAGATCATTGTTTTTATTATTATCTGAGGTCAGAAGAGTAGAATAAAAAGTTAAAACTCTTTGGGCAAATGTTTTGAATTCGAGTTGATCAAAAATCTCTTTCAGATTTTGTTTGTCAGGAGATTTAAGTTTTAGCTTTTCTTCTTCAAGTTCAACAGGGACATCAAGAATTATTGTCGCAAGATTTTTTGACATTAAAGCCTGGTCTGCATATTTAATTACTTTTTCTTTAAGTTTTTCATTCTTGATATTCTGTGTATTTGCTATAAGATTTTCTATGGTATCCCATTCATCTATAAGTTTTTTGGCAGTGATTTCTCCTACGCCAGGTATTCCGGGAATATTATCGGAAGCATCTCCCCATAGACCCAGAAGATCTTTAATTTGTTCCGGTCTTTTAATGCCATATTTCATGCATACATTTTCTACTCCGAGAATTTCAGGCTTATTGCCCATGATTGCAGGCTTATAAATGAAAATATTATCAGATACGAGTTGGCCGAAATCTTTATCAGTAGTCATCATGTATGTTTCCCAACCTATACTCTCAGCTTTTTTTGCCAGAGTACCGACAATATCATCAGCTTCATATCCATCAACTGCAATTACAGGAATATTAAAAGCCTCAATTAATGATTTAATATAAGGTATTGATATTGCTAGATCTTCAGGCATAGATTCGCGATGAGCTTTGTAATCAGTGTAATCTATGTGTCTTTGTGTTGCTACAGCAGTATCAAAAGCAACTGCTATATGAGTTGGTTTTTCTCTTTTTATTACATCAAACAGAGTGTTGGCAAATCCTAATATTGCGGAAGTATTTAAACCCTTTGAATTTATTCTCGGATTCTTGTTTAATGCATAAAAAGCTCTGTAAATCAAAGCCATTGCATCAAGTAAAAATAGTTTATTTTTTGTTGCCATTTCTCTGTTTTATTAAAATGTTTACAAACTTACAAAAAATATTCAGGAGGTATGACTCAAATATATTTTATATAGTTTCAAAATGAGGCCGGTATATATAATCTAACAACCGGCATTAATAATACTAAATTTAAAATTCAGAAAAGAAGTATTATCGCTTCAGTTCAACAGTATTAAGTCTTTCTAAAAGTTTCCTGTTGGTGTTTTTTAGTTCTTCTATTTGTTGTTGTTGTTCCTGAATAGCTTTAACCATAATTGGAATTAAACCGATATAATTTACTGAATAATAACCGTCTGTTACTTTTTTTGATTGTCCGTTTTTAGCTTTGGGGTCCGGAATCGAAAACTTGTTACTTGCAAGTTCAGGAAATACTTTTTCAACATCTTGAGCAATTAATCCGAATTTTATTCCTTTAGAGAAATTCATTCCTGGATATTCATCGATATTATATTCATATTGTTTGGGCTCGAGCATTAAAATCTTATTTAATGCATTATTTATAGGTCGGATATTTTTCTTAAATCTTTTATCAGATGCAGCCCAATCTGCATCTGATGTAAAAGTACTACCGCTGTAAAAACCCGCCAGTGTACCAGCTCCATATATTCCTATACCATTTAGACCATTTGCAACTCCATAAATTCCGAAATTATTGCCGTTCCCTACAACTCCTGCTCCCTGTGGGGGAATATTATAAGTTGCAGTTGTAATATCATTTCCTAAACCAATGATACCAATACCATCTGCTGCTCTTGTCCCTACAGCAAATATTCCAAGATATGTACCTGTAGCTGCAATTCCTGAACCATTGGGAAAGAAAAATGCAGATGCCGAATTATTTCCAAGAGCTATTAATCCTGTGCCATCGGCGCGAGTTCCGACAGAATAAGTTCCAAGATAAGTACCTATTGAGGATATTCCTGAACCATTAGGATAATAAAGTCCAGATGCATTATTACCAACTGCGATTAATCCTGTGCCGTTGGCGTGAGTATTCAAAGCTTCAATAGGGAATCCGGTTTGACTTGCGCAAATTGCAGCGATACCTGTACTAAATCCTGTTGTTGACAAATTTCTTGCAAAGATAGCTGTTCCATCTGTCATTTTATTCTCAACATAGAAAGTTGTTGAATCATTGCTATAGAAACTTACAGTTCTGTTCCTATTTGCTAAAGAAACCTGATCATTAGTTATTCTTCCATTTGACATTATTCTCAATCTTTGAGAATTGTTTGTCTTAAAAACCAAATCTCTTGAATCCGTAGTGCCAACAAAATTTATTGTAGGATCTGTACCTGCATCACCTTTCTTTGACCATTTATTATTGAAAGTAACCCAGTCTGTTTTAGAAAGTTTCCCTGTATGAGTTGAATCAGCAACAGGCATGTTCAGAGTATGTGAATTAGCTGCTGAAGAAATATTAAAGTCATTTCCGGCAGTACCTGTTGCAAAGGACTGTACTGAACCTGTTAGCCCGTTTAATGAAGTGATACCTCCTCCTGCTGCTCCTATTGCATCATCTCTCCATCCCGGATTTCCAGTACTATCAGTTTTCCATACTTTATTAGCAACTCCACCGGTATTTAGTACAATTCCGGATTTGGTTACAGAATTTGTATCGATGGTAGCTGTTCCTGTAGGTCCTGTTATTCCCTGTAATCCTGTAGGACCTGTAGCGCCAGTGACACCATCTTCGCCTGTAGGACCGGTAGCACCAGTGACACCATCTGCGCCTGTAGAACCTGTAGCACCAGTGACACCATCTGCGCCTGTAGAACCTGTAGCAC
>JAUZOY010000130.1 GCA_030706235.1 Bacteroidota bacterium
ATATTAATAAAAGATACTAAAGATGGAGCTGTTTGGAATTATGAAGGATAATAAGTTTGTAAAGTTTGAAAAGATATTAATGAATAATAGTAAATCAGTTGGTTTAATAGGTAAAAAAGCCATAAACTTATATATTTGCCTGTTTATTATTTCCTTTATAAGCTGCAATAATCAATCCGCAAAACACGAAGAAAAACAAAAAACACAGGAAATAACTTCCACTTACGATTTTAACTCTGATTCAGCATACAGTTATGTTGAGAAACAGGTTGATTTCGGAGCAAGAGTGCCAAATACAAAGTCACATGAAAAATGTGCCGTGTATCTGATTGATAAAATCAAAAAGTATGCAGATAATGTTATTATTCAGGAAGCTAATCTTAAAGCATTTGATGGAACTATACTTAAAAGCAAAAACATTATAGCTGAATTTAATCCTCAGGCTAAAACCCGTATACTTTTATGTTCACATTGGGATAGTAGACCATGGGCCGATCAGGAAAAAGATGAAGCAAAGAAAAAAATGCCTGTACCGGCAGCAAATGACGGAGCGAGTGGAGTAGGAGTATTGATGGAAGTTGCCAGGTTATTAAATATAAATAAACCTGCTGTAGGCGTCGATATTATATTTCTTGATTCAGAAGACTACGGACAATCAGAACATAATGCGGGTAAGGAAGCCGAAGATTCATGGTGTCTGGGAACTCAATATTGGGCTAAAAATCTTCATCATCCAGATTATACTGCAAAATTTGGAATCCTTCTTGATATGGTTGGCGCTCCAAATGCAACATTTGCAATGGAAGGAACTTCTGTATATTATGCTAATGATGTACTTGAAAAAGTCTGGAGTATAGCTAATAAATCAGGCTATTCTGAATATTTTATTTATAAAAAATCCGGTTCAATTACTGATGACCATTATTATATCAATACTCTTGCAAAGATACCAAGCATAGATATTATTCAGAATGATCCTACTACACGCTCAGGTTTTGGATATTACTGGCATACAACAGATGATACTATGAAAAATATTGATAGAAATACTCTTAAAGCTGTTGGTCAGACTCTTCTTAATGTTATTTCTGAAGGCGAATCTTTATAATTGATAATTATTTATTATAATTTTTGATTATGCCATTATTAAATGTAAATAAAGCTCTTTGCAATAAATGCAATATCTGTGTGGAAACCGGTCCTTCTTATGCTTCCTATTAAGAAATAATGCTTATATTTTGTGGATGTAAATATTTGTTTCTTTTTTAAAATATTTTTTTTAATTTTGTGAACAATATAATTTTATAGTTTAAATGAAAGATATTATAGATTCAGTCTGGGAAAACAGAAACAGACTCAATGATATAGAAATCCAGAAAACGATCAGGGATATAATAGATAAACTTGATAAAGGTGAATTAAGAATTGCTGAAAAAATTAACGAGAACTGGGTAGTTAATGAATGGATAAAGAAGGCGGTACTATTATATTTCACAATTCAAAAACTTGAAAAGACTTCCATAGGTCCTTTTGAATTTTATGACAAGATAAAATTAAAAAAGAATTTTGAAAAGCTTGGAGTAAGAGTAGTCCCTCATGCAATAGCCAGGTATGGTTCTTATCTTGCAAGGGGAGTTATAATGATGCCGTCGTATGTAAATATTGGTGCATATGTTGATAGTGGAACTATGGTTGATACATGGGCAACTGTGGGTTCATGTGCACAGATTGGAAAAAATGTTCATCTTAGCGGTGGCGTAGGAATAGGAGGCGTTTTGGAACCTGTACAGGCAAACCCGGTTATTATTGAGGATGGTTGTTTTATTGGTTCAAGAGCAATAGTTGTTGAAGGTGTGATTGTAAAAAAAGAGGCAGTGATTGCAGCTAGTGTTGTTCTTACCGGATCGACTAAGATTTTTGATGTAACGCAATCTGAACCGGTAGAATATAAAGGAATAATTCCTGAAAGAGCTGTTGTAATTCCCGGAACATACCAACGTCAATATCCGGCCGGGACTTTTGGCGTGTCATGTGCTTTAATAATCGGTAGGCGAAAAGAATCTACGGATCTTAAAACTTCATTGAATGATGCTTTAAGAACTTTTGAGGTTAGTTGTTAGTTGTTGGTATAAATACATTACTAACAGATTTTTCTTCGTACCCTTAAATGAGTTTCCAAAATTGTCAATTGCCTTTCCTTCATTTCTAAGTGAGATACTACCTAAAATTTCACATTTATTTTGAAATCACAGAAAATATTTGTAAATTTGTAAGATATAAAATAATTTAGTATAGCTTAATAGGGATTTGCTTAGGTTATAAAAATAATGATATATTATGGTCTAAGAGAATTGCTAAGTAAAATTTTATATTAACATAATAAACAAACAAATTTATGATTATTTTAAAAAAAATATTAGTAACGATTTTTTTATTATTATTAACGATCACATTATTCGGTCAGGTTACCGAAAAAGAAAAAGAGTTTCGAACTGTCAAAGCCGATTCAACCAAAGGATGGGAAAAGGGTGGTATTATAATGATAAATTTTGGTCAGACATCACTCACAAATTGGGCGGCAGGAGGTGAAAATTCTGCAACTGAAAATGGATTATTCAATTTTTTTGCGAACTATAAAAACGGTTCATTAAGATGGGATAACAACATTAGTCTGGGTTACGGAATAATACATCAGGGTTCTCTGTCACGCAAATCAGATGATAAAATTGACCTTTCGACTAAATTAGCTAAACAAGCATCTAAAAGTTGGTATTACGCTGCATTATTAAATTTTAAAACCCAGTTTGCTCCCGGTTATAACTACCCGAATGATTCGATAAAGATATCAAATTTTCTGGCTCCGGCTTACCTTGTTATAGCTTTGGGTATGGATTATCGTCCCAAAAAATATCTGAGTGTATTTATTTCACCTTTATCAGGAAGATTTACTCTTGTTAATGATCAAAAGCTTGCAGATGCCGGTGCTTTTGGAGTTGATCCTGCGGAATATTCAGGCTCAGTTAAAATCAAAGATGGTAAAAAAATGCGTGAAGAGTTTGGAGGATACATAAAAGTAGCTTTTCAGAAAGACATCATGACAAATGTAAATCTGTCTTCAAAGTTGGAAGCTTTTTCCAATTATTTGAAAAATCCTCAGAATATTGCAATAAACTGGGAAATGCTTTTATCCTTAAAAGTAAATAAATATATAGGTGCTTCTGTCGCTACTCAACTTGTTTATGATGATGCTGTAAAATATAAGAACAAAGGTCCGAGAACCCAATTTAAAGAGATATTGGGCATAGGCTTTTCATATAAATTCTGAATCAATTTGTAAAAATAATTATAAATTTAAACCATATATTCTATGTCTATACTTAAAGATTTCAGAGATTTTGCCATACGTGGCAATGCCGTAGATTTGGCAATAGGTGTAATCATCGGAGCTGCATTCGGGAAAATTGTATCCTCTCTTGTTGCCGATATTATTATGCCGGTTATTAATCCGCTAATTCCCGGCGGAGATTGGAAAACAATACAAATAGGTCACGGCATCAAAGTCGGAAATTTTATGGGAACGGTAGTTGATTTTATGATCATTGCTTTTGTTATTTTCCTTATGGTAAAAGGCATTAATTCTTTGAAAAAGGGAAAAGAAGAAAAGCCTGCAGAACCTGCTACTTTACAAGAAAAGCTGCTTGCAGAAATCAGAGACTTATTAAAGAAATAGTTGCAAAAACTATAAATTTGTATTTATTTTGTGACTGGTATAATTACACAATGTGAGAATCTGGTCGCTACATCCTCAATATTTAGATAGTAAGGGGCTTGTTGCTCTTTGGAGAGAAGCTCTTTTAGCTAAACATGTTCTGGAAGGAAAAACAAAAGGATACAGGAATCATCCTCAAATTGACAGGTTTAAGAAAGCAATAAACCCTCTTGATTGCATCAACCAATACCTGACAGTTGTTTATTCGGAATCAGTAAAAAGGGGGTTTAATTTTGAAAGAGAAAAAATCGGATCGTATTCTAATTCAACTATTTTAACTGTTACAAGAGGTCAATTGGATTATGAAAGGCATCACCTGCTTAACAAGCTCAAAATACGGGATAAAATAAAATACAATGAATTGCTAAATATTTCTGATATCATACCTCATCCCTTATTTAAAGTGGTCAAAGGAGATATTGAAGAATGGGAGAAATTATAATGAATGCTACATTAAAATTTTTTATGTGATTTTCGGAGACTTCTATAAAATTTTACAGATAAATATTCATCGGTCATCTATAAATGCATCAATGATGTATATTCTGTTTTATTATTTTCTTTTACCACAATAGCTTTGCATCGTGTATACAATAAATAAAAATTAATATTAACCTTAAAACTTTATAATTATGATTGTTATGATTACTCTTTTATCAATTTCCATTTTATTGGGAATAGCAGGTTCAATAATCCTTGTTTTAGGATTGAACAACAAAAAAGTTGCAATGATTGTTTCCGGTGGAATTTTATTACTGTTTACAGTATTGTTCTGTGCCGGTTCTGTATTTTGTAGCTTAAGAGGTCCTATGGACAGAAATTTTATGCCAAACGAAGCAATGATGAGACCGCCAATGTGTCCTCCTATGCCTCCAATGCATAAATGTTGCGAATGTAATCCTGTGATGGATGGGCATTGCAGACATGAAAAAGATTCAATATGTGCTAAAGTAGATGTAAAAAAGTAAAATGTAAAAAATACTCCTGGAAAATTAAAATAAGTTTATAATATATTTACAACTGTTTTTCTATTAAATTTAGTTATTAATTTTGTTTTTGATTTAGTTAATTTAAAGACCCGTTAATTTCCCTGACAAGGATTAATATCAATGTCAGGGAATTTTTTTAACTTATTTCAAATTGTAAACATTATTATTTTTTTGTATTTGAAGTAGCAAGCAACAACTGAAGCATTTTTCAAGGAAGTAAATAGGCAGATTCAATCAGAATTAATTTATGCCTGACATCAATCTTTCTATTATTCAATAAAATGAGGAACAAAACGACTCATATTATTGGTAATTAACCCATTGGATTCGCGAATTCCTATACCGGCAGGTTCCTGACCAATAACCCAGCTTCCTATGACCGGATAATTATTGTCATAATTATTCAGCTCTGCCAACTGCTGGTAAACAAAACCTTCTTCACCGTATTCGCCATCAGTTGAATCAATAAGTATATCGTTTTTAAAAATCCTGATATTTGCTCCTTCTCTTGATAATATGGGTTTTATTACATAATTACTCAGATAGTTTTTTTCAAAGTAGGAGGGGAGAAGGTAGGGACTAACCGGAAACAAATCATATAGTACAGGTAATATAGCTTTATTGCTGAGTAGCATTTTCCAGGAAGGTTCTATCCATATGCTCTTATTTACGTCAGCTATTAAATTCTTACCAAATTCTTCATTGACCATCCATTCGTAAGGATATAATTTGAAAATATTTTTAATCGGATTTTCATCAAGGTCAACAAACATCAATCTTCTACTATCCCAACCGATTTCATCAATAAAGATGAATTTTGTTACTATTCCGGCCTGACTTGCACAATCACGCATATATTCAGTAGTTGTCAGGTCTTCCAGAGAATCTTTAATTGTCGTGAAATACAATATTTCATCTCTGTAAATGTAATCCTTAAGATATTCCCAGTAAGCGATCAATTTTTCATGAATAGAATTGAACTGATCCTTAGAGGGATCAATATCCTGTAACCAATACCACTGAACTACACCGGCTTCATATAAAGATGTAGGAGTATCGGCGTTGAATTCCAGTAACTTTGGAGGATTTGTGCCATCATAGGCAAAGTCAAATCTACCGTAAATTGCCGGAGCATCGTTGTCCCATGTGCTTTTTATATGAGGTATCATGAATTCGGGAATTTTAAACTTACTGAAGAGATTGCTGTCAATAACATAGTCAACAGCTTTCAGACACATTTCCCAAAGTTCTGCGGTAGCTTTTTCAATTAAAAGTATTTCTTCCATACCGAATGAATAACATACGGATTCATCCCAATAGGTTGTATTATCCTGAGAATGGAAGCCAAAGCTTATTTCCTCAACTTTCTTTTGCCAATCGGCTCTGGGGTTAATTTTATATCTTTTCATTTTTATCTATGATGAAACACCGCTGCTTCTTCCGAAACCACCTCTGCTGACAGATTCATGAGAACTTGTAATCAGATTTCCACGTGACATTCCTGAATAGCGTGAATATCGCGAAGAAGAATAATTATTCATATTGTTAGGATAATAACCTGCATGATAATATCTGTTGTTATTATAAAATCCGTATGGTATGAACCAATAGTAATAACCAAATCCATTATATGGCATTGCAGTATATTCCTCTTTGTCATCATCCCTGAAATAGAGATTACTATCATGCTTTTTTTCTTTATGGCATGAAAAGAATACAACCCCTAATAATACCAATTTAATCAGTTTACTCTTTTTCATCTTATTTCAATGTAACAAAAAATTGATAGTTTTTAGGAATACTTACAGTTTTAGATATTTCTGTTTCTTCTTCTTCATCTTCATTGTTTTTAACCGTTTCAGAAATTACAGTCGTGGTTAAAGGCAGTTGAGGAACGGTATCATATACTTTTCTGATTTTAACGATTTTGTTATTATACCATACATAATAGTTTATGCATAGGAGGTCTTTATCTTTCAGATGTTTGACTTCAAGCTTCATTTCAACAGAACCTGTTTTATCAATAGTTTTTACTTTAATAGGAGCTTCATCGGAAGAACACGATGAAAGAAATATTAATACCGCAATGGTAAATAAAAGCTTGTACATATTATCTTTTAAGTTAATTGATTATTGCAAAGAAACAAAAAAAATGTCATTGAAACAGGTCTGGGTTAAATAAATGTGGATGAATCTTTTTTCCCATAATTAAAATTATGGGCTAATTTATAAGGTATTTATTTTATGAATGAATAAATTCATTATTATAATATTATTTTAATAATATTAATTTGGGACTATTTTAATAGGTATTGTGTTTATAATTTATGAATTAATTTATTGTTTTATGGAAATATTGGTTGGTTTAATATGTATAATTTAGAATAAAAAGCATTATTGTTTTGTGTATAAATTCAGGCTAGCCCATAACTTTAGTTGTGGGTTTAAGATGAAATGGAATAAAATTCAATAACTGTTTTAACAGTTTTTTTAATTATGGTCAATTATTAGCATAAGTATTTTAAAATGATAATTTAAATGTTATATAAATAAAATCATGTAAATTTGGAAACTTTTGTAATAAAAAATAAAAATTGAAAGAGGTTATAGTAACATCACCGGGAAAAAAACTTCGAGACCTAAAAGGTTACCAAAACCTTTTAGGTCTAAATCTTCAGGGGAATATAATAGCGATATATAATAAGGAAAAAGGTAATCCGACTAAACTGGATGAGCTATCAATCTATGGAAGTTCGCGAGTTGGGGTTGAGCATGTAGGAGAAGAGGTAACAGGAGAAGATGCATTCGGTGGTAAAAGAGCCAGCTGGATATTTGATATGACTGATGATAATATAAACCCGGCAAGTGATTATCATTATACTTTCAATATTGTATACACATGGAATTGTGTGGGGAATATGTGTGCAGCATCTGAATCGATCACCGGGACAGGAACAACAATACCTGAATTGATACAGAGTATAAAGGGAAGTTGTGCAGAATATGATTATCCTGTGGAATGTGAATTCGACGGGAGATTTCTGAAAGTGTGGACAACAAGAGCAACAGACAGATTTAATGAAAGAGGGAAAACAGCTTCACTTAGTGCTGAATGCTTAGTAAACAATATAATTACAAAGGATTATTCGTTTGTGTTTTCTCCCGGAGCAAACGGTACTGCAACACTGAGCCATAATCTCGGGAAAAAGGAGTATGAGTTGACTAATCACCTGGGTAATGTAATGACTGTAGTGAGTGATAGAAAGATCGGAATTGATGATGATAATGACGGAAAATATGATTATTATGTTGCCGATGTAATTAGTAGTCAGGACTACCTTCCTTTCGGCATGCTGATGCCCGGAAGGAATTATCAAGCAGATCAATATCGCTTCGGTTTCAACGGAAAAATGAATGACAATGAAATATGCGGAAATGTAGGTGAATTTCAGGATTATGGAATGAGGGAATATAACACATATATTTGCAGATTTCTAAGCGTTGACCCATTAACTTCAAAATATCCTATGTTAACACCATATCAGTTTGCAAGTAATAGACCAATAGACGGTGTGGATTTAGATGGAAAAGAAGTTTTTATAAAAATAGGAGATGTCCCTAATGGGAAAGCGGAACTAAGAATTATCAATAGTGAATTTGTTCAAGGATTACAATGGACAACTAGTGTAAATACTTATCCTTTAATTGTAACTGATTTTGCAACAAATAAAGAAACAGTTTATTCTGTAACAAGAGAAGCATTATATATTAATAATAATGCTAAATCCGATGCTCAAGGAAATTTTACAGTTTATAATACTCCTTTTGAGCCAGCTAATGGTAGTTCTAATAGTTATGAAGGTAAATTAATTAATAGTTTTGGAGAAACAGGATTACCTTCAATCAAATTAACTCAAAATGGATCACCCAAACTTGCAGCTGAACCAACTGGTTCTCCTTG
>JAUZOY010000131.1 GCA_030706235.1 Bacteroidota bacterium
CTGAATTTAAAGATTATCTTGAAACAAATACTCTCAGGGATTATATTTAATGTTTTAAATTATTTTTGAATTTAAATTTTTAGAGGATGTCTGTAAAATTAATAGTAATAGCAATAATAGTAATTATTCTGATTGTTCTTTTTATTAAGGGATTGGTTAAGTCTGTTTTAAAAATAGCTCTTATGTTTGCTGCTTTAGTAGTGCTTTATTTAATTTATAATAAATTTTTAAAATAATAAATTGCTTTTTATATCTTTGCATTAACTGACTTTTTTTTAATTAATTTTGCATTGTTTATAATGGACTTGTCTTAAAAAAAATATATTTTATTATGGAAAATATTAATATAAGCATAGAAAATGTATTGAACTTTGTTACGAAGGAAGAAATACATGGCTACCACACCCTGATTAGTGAACATTATCAGGCTTTAGTTAATAATACCGGCGAAGGAAATGATTTTCTTGGCTGGGTTACCCTACCTTCTAAATTCGATAATAATCTGATACTTGATATTCAAAAAACTGCGGACAATATAAGAAAGATTGCAGATATTCTTGTAGTTGTTGGTATTGGCGGTTCTTATCTGGGAGCAAGAGCAGTAATTGAATCTCTCTCTCATAATTTCAACCAGTTACTTTCTAAAGAAGATAGAAAAAGTCCTTTAATTCTCTATGCAGGTCAAAATATTGGTGAAGATTACCTTTCTGATCTTTTTGATGTTTTAAAAGGTAAATCTTATGCAGTTGTCGTTATTTCAAAATCAGGTACTACTACTGAACCGGCTATTGCCTTCAGATTGTTAAAAAATGATCTTGAAGAAAGATTTGGAAAAGCCGGAGCAAAAGAAAGAATTATTGCTATAACTGACAAGGAAAAAGGAGCATTGAAAAAAATGTCTGATAAGGAAGGATATAAAACTTTTGAAATCCCTGATAATATTGGTGGCCGTTATTCTGTACTTACTCCTGTAGGATTACTACCAATAGCAATTTCCGGTATAAATATTAAGAAACTGATTGATGGCGCAGTCCATATGGAAAATATTATTAGAGATGCCGAAAATTTTGAAAATAATCCTGCCGGTATATATGCAGCTTCTCGTCAGCTTCTTTATAGAAATGGCAAAACTATTGAAATTATGGCTTCTTTCATCCCAAATTTGTATTATCTTATTGAATGGTGGAAACAACTATATGGCGAAAGTGAAGGAAAAAACGGTAAAGGTATATTCCCTGCCGGTGTGATTTTTACTACTGATCTACATTCTATGGGCCAGTATATCCAGGATGGAATGCGTAATATCTTTGAAACAGTTATTTCTGTTAAAGCCACCAAAAAGGAATTAAGAATCAGCTCAAATGCCGAAGATCTCGACGGACTAAACTATATTGCCGGTAAGAAAATTGATGATGTTAATAAAATGGCTGAACTTGGTACCATTATGGCTCACAATACCGGTAAAGTTCCTGTATTAAAAATAACTATACCTGAATTAAATGAAGAATATATCGGACAGCTTATATATTTCTTCGAAATTGCCTGCGGTCTAAGTGGTTATGTTATGGGCGTAAATCCTTTCGATCAACCTGGTGTTGAAGCTTATAAGAAAAACATGTTTTCATTACTCGGTAAACCCGGATATAAATAATTTTAGTTTTTAGTTTTAAGTTATTAGTTTAAAACTTTTAACTTTCAACTTTATAAACTTTCAACTTTATAAACTTTCAACTCATTTTGTGCGGTATAACTGGTTTCTATTCTTTCAATAAATCGTTCGGCAAGAATGATTTATTATTGATGAATAATGCTCTAACTTATCGTGGGCCGGATGCTGAAGGTTACTATATAGAAAATAATGTTGGCATTGCTCACCGTCGTCTGAGTATTATTGATCTTTCTTCAAATGCTAATCTCCCTATGACTTCTCATTGTGGAAGATATGTAATTGTCTATAATGGTGAAGTCTATAACTTCAAAGAGATAAGAGAAAAACTGATAAATACTTTTAATACTCAATTTTATACATCCTCAGATTCCGAAGTTGTTCTTGAAGCTTATGCCCGTTGGGGAACGGATTTTATTAATATGCTTAATGGCATGTTTGCTATAGCAATTTATGATAAGATCTCAGGAAAATTACTACTTGTAAGGGACCGACTTGGTGTTAAACCATTGTTCTATTTTTTTGATGGTAAGGTTTTTGCTTTTGCTTCTGAACTAAAAGCTTTGTTCAAATTAAAATATATAAATGACCGCAAACAGATAAATTACAATTCTATTTCTGATTTTCTGCACCTTGGATTCATACCTCAACCCTCTACCTTTTATAATAATATGTTTAAATTTCCTTCAGGTTATTTTGCATATGTTAATATGTCTGTAAATGCAGAAAATGAATTCGGATCTCAATCCATTGATTACCAGCATGATCTCAGTGATAAAATCTCTTTGGATTTTAAAGCTTATTGGAGTCCGGAAAGTAAAATAACAAAGAATACAATTTCAGATTATTCAACTGCTAAGGAACAATTAAAAGAATTAATAATCAGTTCTGTAAATTACAGAATGATTTCTGACGTTCCTTTTGGAACTTTCCTGAGCGGAGGCATTGATTCAAGTCTTGTAACTGCCGTTGCCCAATCTCTGTCAGCAAATCCTGTAAAAACATTTTCAATTGGGTTCAGAGAATCAAAATTTGATGAAACAGTCTATGCTAGAAGAACATCTGAGTTCCTGAAAACTGAACATACAGAATTGTATGTTACAGAGAAAGATGCTCAGAATATTATTCCTGATTTTCTTGAACTTTATGATGAACCTTTTGCAGACACTTCTGCAATCCCCACAATGCTGGTTTCAAAACTTGCCCGCCAAAGTGTTACAATGATTCTTTCAGGGGAGGGTGGGGACGAACTCTTCTATGGTTACGGGTTTTATAAATGGGCGGACAGACTTTCAAAACCAATGATTAAAATGTCAGGCAAATATATCTATCAATTTCTGAAAAATATTCCTGACAATAAATATCGCAGAGCTTCATATATGTTTATGCAGCATAATCACCAGAGGGTCAAAAGCCATATTTTCTCACAGGAACAATACTATTTTACAAGAGAAGAAATAGATTCACTTGTAAACAATGATTACAGTACACGTTTTTCATTTATGGAAAATATCTGTCAGCTCGATCGTGAACTTTCTCCTGTTGAAAAACAGGCATTGTTTGATCTGAACCTTTATTTAAGAGATGACCTTCTGACCAAATACGATAGGGCATCTATGAAATATTCTTTGGAAGGCAGAGTACCTTTGCTCGATTACAGAATTGTAGAGTTTGCTCTCAATCTCTCACAATCTCTGAAAATAAACAAAGATGTTTCAAAATACATTTTGAAAGAAGTTTTATATGATTATATCCCCCGCGCATACTTCAATCGTCCCAAATGGGGCTTTTCAATCCCTCTTAATAAATGGCTTAAAACTGATCTTCGTTATCTTATTAATGAATATCTCAATGACGGCAGAATAAAAAAACAGGGTGTCATTAATCCCGAATATGTAAAGAATTTAGTCGATCAGTATCTAAACGGTAGAGAATATCTCTATAACCGCATTTGGCTATTGATTGTCCTGTCATCATATCTACAACCCTGAACTAATTATGTAGAGAATAAGCCTTCAACGCTTTAAAAATCATATGTTTTCACTGTGGCTGACTATAAAGCTTAAAAATCATATTATATCATTATTATAAATTATACTTTATTTGCCTAATGCTTACAACAGACTGAAAGTATGTGATATATCAGCACTCATATTTAGTTATCTCCTTAGAGGTGTGGCAAATTAATCAATAAAAAAGTTATTATGCAACATCCCGTAAAAAAATATTAATTTCTACTTTTTACATTTCGTGTTTATCCATTATATATTAGTTGATTAATAATAAATTAAAAAAATAAAAATAAAAAAGCACTTTTATTTGTTTTTAAATACTTAATTTTGTAAAGAAGTCCGATTTTAAACTTCGCGTTACTATTAATTTCAAAAATTCCATAATGATGAAAAAGTACTTTTTGATTTTTACCTTATTTTTAATTGCAGCATTAAACCTGAATGTAAAAGCAGGTGATCTTGTTTATGAACAGTTTAATACGGTTACATCATGGTTCAATACATTTCCGTATTCAAGTGGTATCACATGGACTCAGGGAACAACATATACCTGTAACGGGTATAATCCTGTAATTTATTTCTCTTCAAGTAATGCTTATATTTCAAGCAATAATATAAGTGTTCCTGCAAATAATGGAATAACAATAAGTTTTGATTCTAAAAAATCTTCAACATATACAGGTAGTCCTGAAGTTTATTATCGTCTGGGTGGATATTCCTCTTTCAATACATTAAATCCTACGAATAACGGTTGGGTTAAAGCAGGTACAGTAAGTACATTTAGTTGTGGCAATCAGAGTATTACATTGCAGCCAGGTACTGTTGGTGGACAGATTGTAAGTATTTGTATTTTTGGTAAATACACTTCGACTACAAATTGGTGGGCAATAGATAATTTCAGTGTGCAATCAAATCCTGTCTATACAGGAGGAACAACTTCTTCAGATGATCCAACAGCAGGAAAAACAGGAGATTTAGTTTCTGAAACTTTCGATTACAGTTGGTCATATGCTTCGAACATTACAAATACAAACATGGGATTTAATCAGGATGCAACTTTTTCATGTGCTAAAACAGGAGCTTTATATACAACTTCATCAAACAAATATTTGGCTACAAAAGCGTTGACAATTCCTGCAGGTAAATATGTCGTAATTAAATTCAATGCTAAGTCAACAGGTTCTCCATCAGGTGGAAAAGTATATTACAAAGAAGGTAATTTTGCAGATCCGGGAATATATCCTCCAAGTGCCGGTTGGATCGAAGCAGGTTCAATTCTATACGGAGGATGTTCGTGGAGTAATAAAATTACTCTTCCGAGCTCTTCAGTTGCAGGGAAAACGATAAGAATTCTGATATATACAAGTTATGCCTCTTATTATGATCAATGGGGAATAGATGACCTAAACATATATTCATTCAGTGATGGAACAGAAGGTGGAACAACTGCTCCTGTAACACTATTTACAGAACCATTTAGTAAAATAGCTTCATATGTTAATAATATTCCAAATTATAATATGACTTATTCTGTGGCAGCCACATATTCTTGTGATAGTTTAGGTTCTTATTATTCATCAAATTCATTCAGCTATTTAGCAACAAAATCAATATCAGTACCTGCAGGTAAATCTGCATTGGTAACATTTAAGGCAAAGACAGGAGGAAGTCCAATAGGAACTCTTTATTATAAAACAGGTGCTTATGTTTCACCTTCAACAAATCCTGTATCAGCAGGGTGGTTAAATGCAGGATCGATAAAATTTGGAGGATGTTCTAAGTCGGAAAGTTTTACAATACCAGCTTCTGCAGTCGGGGGTAAATCAATACAGTTTTTATTCTATGCAAGTTATGCGTCTGCAACAAGTTGGTGGGCAGTTGATGATATTAAAGTACAAGCTATTGACAGCTCTTCACAAGCAGTAGTCGGAGGAAGCAGCGGACCGGGGGTTAGTGTTCCTGTTGTGACAGGCTCTTTATTAGAAGAACCTTTTAATTCTATAACAAATTTTCTTGAAAGTTTTCCTATAAATAATGGCAGTACCTGGACACAAGGGTCAACTTATGCATGTTCTACTGGTAATGGGA
Source organism: Bacteroidota bacterium (assembly GCA_030706235.1). Classification (GTDB taxonomy): domain Bacteria; phylum Bacteroidota; class Bacteroidia; order Bacteroidales; family GWE2-29-8; genus JAUZOY01. The sequence continues at coordinate 5,767 of JAUZOY010000131.1, forward strand.
TGGTTTATTTTTCTTCTGTGAATGCATATACTGCAACAAAAGATATGCAGATCCCACAGGGAAGCGGAGTGAAATTATCATTTAAATTAAATAAATCAGCAGGTTATAATTATACTCCTGAAGTCTATATGAGAATAGGGGGATATACTACATTTAATTCAACCAGTCCATCAGTTAATGGATGGATAAAGATAGGTTCAGCTAACGTATTCAGTTGTGGGCTAAATACATTCTATATTTCTTCCTCAATGGTAAGTTCTCAGAAAATATCGTTTTGTTTGCTGTTTAAAAATTCAAGCAGTACAAATTGGGTAGGAATGGATGACTTTACAGTTCAGACTACAACTGCAGATGTAGCTACGCCGGTTACATATACAGAAGCATTTTCTACTAATAAATGGATGCCTGATGCAAACGGAGCACAAATGACATATCATACTAATTCTGCAGCAACAAATGCGATTGTAAGTTTAATGTCAGGCGGGAATAGTAGCAGCGGTTATTATGCATCACTTACTACCGGACCAGATGGTAAGGGATTTACCAATATAGTAACAACAGAAATAAATACATTGTTATATCAAAAAGGAGAATTAAGATTTGGTTATAAATCAATGTATCCTTGCGGAGGTCCGGCAGGTTATACATATGATGAAAATTATACAATGTATTCACCTGCTGTCTATGTCAGAAGAGGAGCCGATACAACAAAAGCATGGAATAAATTGCCTGTGAATTATTATTTTGCGAATGGGACATGGAAATTTGCATCAGTTGATATATCAGCATACAAAGAAAAGAGCCTGATGTTTAAATTTGAAAACGGAGCATTCTGTACTTTAGGGATAGATGATATAAAAGTTTTAGATAGGGATTGTTCATTAAGTTCAAAGACATGTGGTGCAATTGCAGGACCATCAGTTGTTGGAATTTCAGGTACAAATTATACCTTTAGTGTTCCAGCTCTTAGCGGAGCCAAATATTATAAATGGTATGTAAGACAGGGAGGTTTGCTATATGATGTAGCTCCATATATTGTAAGCGGACAGGGAACAAATACCGTTACTGTAAATTTCGGTACATCTGTAACATCCTACAGGGTAATTTGTATACCATACGATGAAAGTCCTCTAGTAAATAATGATGCATGTTATGCACAGGCAGTATATAAAAATGTCGGAGTTGCAACTTGTGTGCCACCTACAATAATTACAAATCCAGCTGATGTTTCAAATTGTCCTGGTCAGAATGTGACATTTTCTATAAATGCAGTAGAAGGTTCCTCATATATATGGCAGGAAAATAGCGGTGCTGGTTTTGTAAAAATAAATAATGGTGGAATTTACAGTGGTGCTACTAATGCAAATCTTAATCTTAACGGAGTTACTCTCGCAATGTCAGGTTATAAGTATCGTTGTTTGGTTAAAGGAAATTGTACTGATACAACATATTCCAATGCTGCAACATTAACCGTAAGCTCAACAATGGATTTTACTCAGCAACCTTCCAGTATTACAAAATGTGTTACTGATAATGTGAGTTTTACAGTATCAGCAAATAATGTGGCTTCATATAAATGGCAACTGAATACCGGTTCAGGGTATGTAAATCTTGCTGATACCGGAAGATATACTGGAACTTCAACTTCGACATTAAATATTTCAAATATTACAGCTTCGATGAATGGTTATAAGTATAAATGTCTTGTAACCGGAAATTGTGTTGCTACGACACCTTCAAATGAAGCGGTACTTACAGTTGGTTCAAAACCGGCAGTAAATCTTGGTCCTGACCAGTCAATTTGTCTTGGAACGAATTTAACATTATTAGCAAATGGCGGAGGAACATATTCATGGAGTAATAACTCTACAACAGCAAGTATTAATGTAGCTCCGACCTCAACTACTGTATACCAGGTTACAGTTACGGGAGTAGCTGGAGGTTGCACAGCTTCAGATGAAATTGTAGTATCAATTAAAAGTTTCCCTTCAGCAAATGCAGGAAGTGATCAGACTATTTGTTATGGTAAATCAGCAAAACTTACTGCAAATGGAGGTAATACATATAAATGGAGTACTGGTTCTTCTTTACAAAGTATAACTGTTTATCCTTATTCTACTACTACTTATAAGGTTACTGTAAATATTTCTGTACTTTGCAGTGCTGTTAGTCAGGTTGTAGTTACTGTTGATAATAATTATATAAGAGCAAATGCCGGGCCTGATAAAACAGTTTGTTCCGGAGTAGCAACTACATTAACCGGTTCTGGTGGTACATCATACAGCTGGAGTTCAGGACAGAAAACAGCAAGTATAAATATTACACCAAATAAAACTACTATTTATACATTAACAGCTTCAAAAGGAGCTTGCTCTGCAAGTGATATGGCTATTGTTCTGGTGTCTTCTGCACCAAAAGTAGATGCAGGTTTGAACAGATATGTTTGTAAAGGAAAGTCTGCAACACTTACAGCTTCCGGAGCAACATTTTATAAATGGAGTACAGGTTCATCACTTTCTTATACAACTGTTTCTCCTTATATGACAACTGTATATACTGTTACAGGTACTAATTACTATGGTTGTACTTCTACAGATAATGTATCAGTTTATATACTGACGTTCTGCAAGGATAATAATGATGGAAACTCAATAAACCAGATTACTTTCAATGGAAATGAAAATATTGATCTTTCACTTTACCCTAATCCGGGAACAGGATATTATAAATGTGAGATAAATACTCCCGTAAATAACAAAGTAAGTGTTAGAATTATGAATATTTTAGGTGTTAAAATTATGGAAAAAATATTAACACCTGAAAATGGA
>JAUZOY010000132.1 GCA_030706235.1 Bacteroidota bacterium
CATTACCTCTTATCACGGGTAAAAATCCTGTTATAATATGTAGAGGAAATGATACAACATTAACTGCAAAAGGTGGTGGTACCTACTTATGGGATGATGGAAGCACAAATTCTACAAGAACTGTAACGCCAACAACTGCTACTACATATCATGTTACTGTTACTGATATTCACGGATGTATCAATGCTGATTCAGTATCAGTTTCCTTGAATGAGTTACCAATTGCAAATGCAGGTGTTGACAGAACTATCTGTAAAGGAGATACAATTTCTCTGATGGTTACAAGTTCAGTACCCGGCGTTACATATAAATGGAGTAATGATTCAACAAGCAAAATAATTACCGTTAAACCTAATTCTTCTCAAGCTTATAATGTCACTGTCAGTGATAATATAGGTTGCTCCGGTTCTTCTTCAGTTATTGTTACAGTTATAAATACGATCCCATCAATAAAAACTAATAGACCTGTAATATGTTTAGGTCAATCTGATACAATATTTGCAGGAGGAGGAGATACATATTTATGGAATTATAACAATGCAACAACTTCAAATATAATTGTATCTCCTACAGTGACTACAACTTATACGGTTACAGTAGGTTTATTCGGATGTAATTCTAAAGATAGTTTGACAATAACAGTTAATCCTTTGCCACCTGCCGGATTTGCAGGATCTGATCAGACAATTTGTTTAAATTCAATTACAATATTAAGTGTAACAGGAACTTATTCAAAATATTCATGGAGTACAGGGGAACCAATTCAAACTATTAACCCAATGCCAACAACCACGACTGCATATTACGTAACAGTTACTGATGCAAATGGATGTTCAAATACCGATGAAGTAAATATATTTGTAAATCCATTACCTGTAGCTTTTGCCGGAAATGATACAGGAGTTTGTTATGGCAATAGTGTTCCACTATTAGCAACAGGAGGAAATAAATACGATTGGTCTCCTGCCACAGGTCTTAGTGATATTACGATTGCAAATCCTGTAGCGAATCCAACAACAACAACACAATATACTGTAACTGTTACGGATACAATTACTACGTGTTCCGCAACAAGTAATGTAACGGTAGTTATTTATCCGCTTCCTATTGCTTTTGCAGGAGCAGATGATAGAATATGTTTGGGAGATAGTTTGCAACTACTTGGTACTATGGGTACAAGTTATGTATGGTCACCTTCTGTAGGTTTAAGTGATAGTCTTATTTCTAATCCTAAAGCTTCTCCAGCTATTACAACTACTTATTCTTTAACCGTTACAGATGAACATAGTTGTAGTGCAAGTGCAAGTATGGTACTTACAGTTAATTCATTACCAAAAGCATTTGCAGGAAATGATACTGCTGTATGTATAGGATCCTCAATAACACTTGCTGCAGCAAATGCAGGTAGCTTCTATTCATGGAGTACAGGTGATGTTTCTCAAACTACTACAATAACGCCAAACATTACAGCTACATATACATTAGTAACAACGGATACTTTATATGGATGTTCTGCTTCAGATAATGTAGTAGTAGTAGTTAACTCATTACCTGATGCAAATGCCGGAGCAAATGTTAAAATATGTAATGGAGCTTCAACAGTTCTTAATGCTACCGGAGCCGGATTAAATGGAATTTATTCATGGTCACCGGATGATAGTTTGAGTGCTGTAAATATATCCAATCCGACAGCTAAGCCATCAAAATCAACTACATATTATGTAACTGTTACTGATGTAAATGGATGTTCAGCTTCAGACAGTACAATTGTTTATCTTCCAGTTTCAATAATTGCAGGTGGAAACAAATCAATTTGCTATGGAGATACAATACAACTTAATGGGCAGGGTGGAGTAGCGGATTACTGGAGTACAACTGAAACATCACAAAACATTAATGTTGCTCCAAAAGTTACAACTAATTTTATCCTTATGACTACAGATTCATTAGGGTGTACTGCAAATGATACTATTAATGTATTTGTTAATTCATTACCTTTAGCTTTCACAAAGGATACTGCAATATGTAATGGTGTCATTACTAAAATTGGAACAACAGGAGGAATTTCTTATAACTGGTCAACTAATGAAATAACCGATTCAATATATGTTGCACCAACAATAACATCTGCATATTATGTAACTGTTACTGATAAAAATTCATGTAGCAATATAGATACATTGAATGTTAAAGTATTTATTAATCCTGATGTTAAAGTAAGCAAAGACACTGCTATCTGTTATCTTACTTCAACCGTAATATCGGCTATTGGAGGTGTAAGTTATCATTGGTATCCTGCTTCAGGACTTAGCGACAGTCTGACAGCAAGTCCTGTTGCAAAACCGGTAAATACTACGACATATCAGGTCTTTGTTACAGATGCAAATGGTTGTACCGGTTCAAATTATACAGTAGTAAATATAAATCCTTTGCCTTTTGCTTTTGCCGGTCCTGATACAAACATATGTCATTTTTCTTCTGCTGTTTTACATGCAACCGGAGGTATTAAATATCATTGGAATAATGGTTTGGATACATCAGATATTAAAGTTACACCACTTGATACTACTCAGTATACTGTTACTGTCACTGATAATAATGGATGTAGTGCAAAGGATAGCATAACTGTTAATGTAATTAATCTGCCGGTTGTAACAGTAACCAAAGATACTGCAATATGTAAAGGAACCCAGATTGAGCTGGATGCAAATTGTAAGTGCTACAGTAATACTGATTGTGCGAGAAGTTTCTCATGGAGTGACGGAACTAATAAGCAATATACAATAGTTACTCCTATGGATACCACAAAATACATAGTTGTTGCTGCTGATTTTTATGGATGTATAAATAAAGATTCTGTTACTGTATTTGTTAAACCTCTTCCTGCACACAATGTCATAAGAAAAGATTCAATATGTATCGGCGCTAATATTAATCTGATTGCAACAGGAGGAGTATCATATCTATGGAATAATAAGATGACAAATGATACTATAAATGTTGCTCCACTCATTGATTCTACTTATATAGTTACAATTACAAATGTTTATAATTGTGTTACCGTCGATACAAATGTTGTTAAAGTTAATCCATTACCAACAGTATTTATAGGCAATGATACAACAGTGTGTGCTATGACATATTTGCCGTTAACTGCAACCGGAGGTATTATTTATAAGTGGAACTCCGGAGATGTATTAGCAACAATGCATGCAACCATTTATCAGGATACAACATTTACTGTTACCGTTACAAATGAATTTGGATGTGATGCTTCAAAATCAATTAATATTAAATCCAAACCTCTACCTGTAGTTAACGCAACTGCAACAGCAATGACAATATGCCACGGGACAACAGATACTTTGTCTACGGCTGCAATTGGTACCTATTCATGGAGTACAGGTGATACAACATCAAAAATTAGTGTATTACCGGATAGTTCAAAAACATACTACATAAAAGTATCGTTGAACGGATGTGATGTTCTGGATTCTGTAAATATAAATGTTAAGCCATTTGCAGTTCCGGTTATTACTACAATAGGAAATAATACAACTGCATTCTGTGATAGCGCGAGCGTAAAAGTGAAATTAGGACTAAAATCCACATATGATAATTATCAATGGGGAACAGGTGCAAATACTCCAACAATAGATATTACTATTCCGGGTAAATATTATGTGGAAGTAAGTGATAACAATGCTTGTGCCGCAACTTCAGATACAATTAATGTTATTGTATATCCAACCATAAAGCCAGTAATTGTATCAATACGTAAGACTACTTTCTGCGAAAGAGATTATGACATGTTGACATTAAATACTAAATACTATACATATCAATGGTCAAGTGGTTCGACAACTGATTCCATAAGAGTTATTGAAAAAGGTAATTATAATGTTACAGTAACAGATTTTAATAATTGTGTAATGGCAGCTAGTCCTGTAAATATTCTTGTAGACCCGTTACCGGTACCTGATTTTACATTTTATGATTCATTGTTATATGTACAATTCTATAATTTGTCAAATTATGGAGTTAGTTATACATGGGATTTCAGAGATGGCACAACAAGCAATATAGCTAATCCTACTCATATCTTCCCAAAACAGGGAGCATATCAGGTGATGCTTATTGTGCATAACGGATGTGGTGAAGACACAATTATAAAACAGGTTGATGTATGGAATCTTACCGGAATTAGAAATGTTGAAGGTATAAGCAATGTTAATGTATTCCCTAATCCAACAAAAGATAATGTAACAGTAAGGTTTGTATCAATCAACAATCAACCTCTCAATATTAAGATGTATAATGTAATTGGAGATATTGTAAGGTCTGAAGAGCTTGACAACTTTACAGGTGAGTATACTAAGATATATGATATGAGTACACTTGCACGTGGCGTTTACTTCCTGAAGATAAATACAGAAAGAGGAGTTATTGTTAAGAAAATAGTAAAAGACTAAAACTAAAAACCACTGACATGTGCAAGGTACACTGTCAGTGGTTTTAGTATAAGATTTATTTTAGGAATTAAAAAAGGGGATCGATAAATCAACCCCCTTTTTTTAATGCTGTTAAGTTCGTTTATTCAGGTGAAATTGCTTCAACCGGACAAACATCTGCACAAGAGCCACATTCAGTACAAACATCAGGATCAATTGAGTAAACTTCACCTTCGTGGATTGCTTCGACTGGGCATTCATCTATACAGGTACCGCAAGCAGTGCATGTATCTTTATCAATTTTATAAGCCATAACTAAGATTTATTTTAATTTTTATAATTTGGTTGCAAACCTACATAATATTTCTGAAATAAACGAATTCAAATTTAAAAAATTATTATTTTCTGGATTTACTTAATGACCTTTTCCCTTTTTTAGCATTTGTTATGATTCTTTCATGCCATTTAGAAAGAGTCTTTCTGCTTTTTGATTCCTGTTTGTTAGCTTTTGTGGTTTTTGCAGATGCATGTTCTCTTCTTTTAGTTACTGCTGAGACACTTCTTTTTCTCCTTTCCTGACGTAATCTTCTGTTTTTTTCTCTTTCTTTTCTCTTCTTTTCTCTTTCTCTTTTTCTTTCCTTTTTCTTTTTAAGCCTTTCTCTTTTCCTCTCTTTTCTTCTTTTCTGTCTTTCTTTAATTTTCTCTTTATTAAAAAGTCCAAAATTAAAAAGTTCTTTAAAAATATAATTCTCTTTTATGATAATTTTATCTGTACCGGCATATAATACAGATGTTGAAAGGATTATAAATATCAGAAAGAATATTTTTTTCAATTCATTCTCAGTATTAGAATGATAATGACATTATATGTGAGTAAGTTTAGTAAAGTTAGAATTATAAATTTGTTCGTTGTCTTACGGCCTCATATAATATAACTCCGCATGCAACAGATACATTTAGAGATTCTATTGCTCCAATTACAGGGATCTTTACAAGCATATCGGATCTTTTCATATATTCTTCTGATATGCCATCTTCTTCAGAACCCATAATTAATGCTGTTGGTTTATTGAGATCAGCATTATATATTAAATTATCGGTTTTTTCGGTACAGGATATTATTTGTAAACCTGATTCTTTAAGAAATTCAATAGTATTTTTAAGATTATGAGATTTACATACAGGAATTCTCATTAAAGCACCTGCTGATGTTTTTACCGCTATACCATTTACCTGAGCTGCTCCTTTAAAGGGAATAATGATAGCATCTACCCCCGAGCATTCTGCAGTTCTGGCTATAGCTCCAAAATTTCTTACATCAGTAATTCTATCTAAAATTAAAATTAAAGGCATTTTACCTTGTTCAAAAGTACCGGGCAAGATATATTCAATATTCTGAAAGGGAATTTCAGATATATAAGCAACTACCCCTTGATGATTTCCTCTGGTAAGACTATTTAGTTTTTGAACGGGTACAAACTGAAAGTTTATTTTATTTTCTTTAATGAGTGGCATAAGATCTCTTATGAGTTCACCCTTGAGACCATTTTGAATTAATATTTTATCAATTTCCTTTCCTGAGTTTATAGCTTCAATAACAGGTCTGATTCCGAAGGTTATAGGATCTTTATAAGATTCATTATTTTTATTTTTATCGAACATAGATTAATTATAATATAAAATAATATTAATTTTAAATTTTATTGTTTCCAGAGCTTAACATAAAACTCTTACTATTTAATAAATATCATCTTCTCCAGGCGTCAACTGCACTATACCAGCTATTTGCGTAAAATGTAGAACGTGCCAGGCTATAGTCATTATCTGTAAATGGATTGCTAACTTTATCGAAAGAAAAATTAATAGACAGAATATTATTGGCTTCACCATATATCCAAATCTCTGAAAAGGCAGATCTGTAAACAATATTAGGAGCACCATAAACAATATATATCATTCCTCTATCGGTTTTCCAACCTTCAATATATGAAGTAAATAATTTGTTTGCATCTTTAACTCTGTTGTAATAAATTTTAATAAGCTCTTTAGCTCTTAAAGGATTCCCGGAATTTTCCAGCCAAAATTCATCAATAACTTTTTTCTTATCTATTGTCATATTTATATTATCAAATTCAACCTTGCTGGTTATATATCTTATTGGTTGAATAAGTTGATCTACTGAGTTTACTTCCGGAAAATTATCATCAAAGGCGTATAATGTAAGACCGACAGATTGTGTAGAATCTGTTCGAATATGATAGAATCCTTTATCTTTTACTTTAAAATTAAATGTTTTATTCTTGTTTATAAAAATTGTAAATGAACTGTCTGGTTTATCAGAAAATTCATTGGAAGAATAATTTGAAAAAGGTGGTATTGATATAGGGAAATCTTTTCTGTAACAAACTACACTTAGTTTTTTCAATGAAGTATCTTTATAGCTGATATAATAATTATGATTTCTGATAATTATATTGGAGAAATTCGGAATTAATTTGTTTTTCATTACAAAAAAATTTTGTCTGGAATAATTATCTGTTTTCTCAATGGTAATGAATGTTTTTTTCTTATTATTCCTTTTCCTGTCAATCAAATTTACTTCAAGAATATAATTAAAATCTCTTTTTGCTGCGAATTCAAGCTTCCCAATTATACTATGATGTTTTAATGAGAAAGTATCGGTTATATTAACTGTAAAACTATCAACAACTACTTTTGATTCATATGAAGGTAAAAGAAGAAGAGAGATACTGCATAATGATGTTGAAACACTATCTTTAATATTTTTTGAATAAAATAGCTCATTAGCATTTATTCTGTAGTATAAACAAGATGTACTGTCTGTATTATGATAAACTGTATATTCGGGATTTAGTGGTAAAAAATCGTTCTGATAAATATATGAAATATTTTGATTGCTTATTTTTTGTAATGAATAACATCCACTAAACAATATAATTATTAATGATGAAAACATTAGTATAATTTTTACTCTTATTTTATTAGTTATAAATGTAATATTTTTTACAGATTCTTTCATCACTATTATTTAAAATACAAATATACACAATTTTTATAATGGCTATTAATATAAATAAGATGTAATAACCAGACTGTTATGATTATTATTGTTTGACAAATAATAAAAAACCCTTACAATATTTATTGTAAGGGTTTTTTAAAAATACATTTGAGAAAGATTATCTGATTTCTACTTTTCTGCTTATTGTACCTTTAGCAGATTCAATTTGAACTAAGTATAAACCTTTTGTAAGTGATTTTACATCAATAGTTTTATTGAACTCGCCATTGGTAGCAGAAGTATTTACATTATATACAAGTTTCCCTATGACGTTGTAAATTTTAACATTAACATTTTGCATTTCCTGAGAATTGAATCTTATATTCAAAACATCATTTGCTGGAGATGGGTAGATTGTTAAATTATCAACTGCATTAATTGAAGAAATTCCGTTAGCATTATTTACTGTAACAAGCACACTATCTTCAGCAACACAACCATCTTTAGTTACAGCAAGAACATAATATTTTGTAGTTGTTGTGGGATTAACAATAACACTTAATGCATTAGTTATTTTAGTTGTATCTGAGAATGTTGGATTTGTACTCCATAATATATTTACATTACCTGTACCACCTGAATTGGTTTGTGTTAAAGTAGTAGATTGTCCTTTACTTATTGTTACATCAGCTGATGAAGTAACTGTAAGAGTACAGAAATCCAATACCGGAGCAATCATTAAATTTAAATTTAGTCCTATACTTTTTTTAATATCTAGAAGATTTATAGTATCGTTAATGTATGTATAATATACATTTTGGTATATAAAGTTATTCTTTCTTTCGTTTTGAGCTGTTGTGTAAATGCTTATAGTGTCTTTTAAAGGACTTACATTTCTATAATCATTAAACATTACTCCAATATAAAAGGTGTCAGTTACCTGTATTGGTTGAGGAAATTGAAAAAATGTAACTGTATGTCCCTGAACAGGGGGATTATTTAAAACAAGATCTTTATTAGCAACTGGTAAAGAAAATCCAATAGGGTTAAAATTATTATCCAGAATAAAGCAAGTTGTGCTATCATTTGATTTTGCTACACCATAAAATCTTA